>JACZSB010000078.1 GCA_022574435.1 Fidelibacterota bacterium | reverse complement strand
AAGATTGAAGTGATGAAATAAGAAGCCAATCCTGATTTGACCCTGACCCACGATACGGGCTGTGTCACCACTCTGGACCAAGGCCAATTCGCCGCCAAGGCCCACGGACGCAATGTAGGCCTCCCCGTGCTGTCCGACGCCCAGTTTGCGGCCCTGGCCATGGGGGCTCATCCCTACAAGGTCTGCCAGCTACATTGGCACGCCGTGGACATACCCCCATTGCTTGAGAAGATGGGCATCGACCATGAAAAGGCCTGGGCCGAGTTTGAAGAACAAGTCGCGCGGATCAAATCAGGTGAAATTCAATACATGAGTTGGGAGGACGCGGATGCCTGAGCTGCCCATATTGGTAATTGGGGGCGGCCCCACCGGTCTGGAAGCAACGCGTGGAATTTCTGATTTAGGCTACCAGGTTATCTTGGTTGATAAGGCTGAGGTCCTGGGAGGGAACCCTATCTCGGGTGACTACGCGTCCATCACCCCCCAGCTGCGCAGCGCAGAAGATTCAATGAATGATATGATCGCGGCCATCACCGATAATCCCCTCGTTGATCAGCGCCTGGCTACCACCGTCGTTGCCGCCCAGGGAGCAGCTCCGGCACTCAAGGTGACGCTTAAGAATGGTACGGGCGAGGAAGTGCTGGACGTGGGCAGTGTGATAGTGGCCACCGGGTTCCAGCATTTTGATCCCGGCAAAGAAACTCAGATGTACGGCTACTACGAATTCGACGACGTCATCACGCTGGTCGACGTAGAACGTATGCTCAAAGGTGGCACTTTCATCCGCCCGTCTACGGGTGAGAAACCAAAACAGGTCTGTTTTATCCAATGTGTTGGCAGCCGGGATCGGCAGATAGGGAACTACTGGTGCTCTAAAGTGTGCTGTGGCGTGGCCACCAAGGAGGCGATTGAAATCCGGCAGATGGTGCCTGATTGCCGGGTATTTGTCTTCTACATCGACATGCGCATGTATGGCTTCTGGGAGGATGAGCTCTACTGGAAAGCCCAGGAAGATTACAAGGTCAACTTCATTCGCGGCATTGTAACTGAGATTACCAAGCGCGGTGATTCACTGCTGGTGAAGGGCGAAGACACTACCATGGGACGGCCTATGGAGGTGCTCATGGACGTGGTAATCCTCTCCATAGGTATGGAGCCCAGCGAGGGGTCCAAGGAGATGGCCAAGATTTTTGACATCCCCTGGAGTCACACGGTTTCATCGAGACCATCGGCGGAGCCTTAAATACGGTGGCCACCAGCGTGCCGGGTATATTTGCGGCGGGCGCCGCAACCGGGCCTGCTGATTTGGAGGATTCCATTTCATCGGGCGGCGCGGCTGCCATGAAAGCCTGTGCGTTTGTCAGAAAAAGCGCGTTAGCCGTTAGCTGACGGTCGATGATACCAAGTATTGGAAAAGTAGTACCAGGTTACCAGGCCTAAAGAACGCCCTGTGAATCCGGTACCCAGCCCCTAACGCCTATCTACTGACAGCAAAGTGCTATACGACACCTTAACCGTCAAGGAAATTGTTGATTCGGAAACGGCCCTGGAATTCATGAAAGAGGCCACGCGCCTGGCCAAATCGTGGCAATTGGAAGAAATTGGTCAGCGGTTGGAAAAGAAAAGTGAAATGTTCTTAAGCATTTTAGCCGCTGATAAGATAGACCTTATGAGCGAAGAGCAGTTGGATAAAGTGATCGGATTTATTTTTATGATCCGGCGGAAATCCAAGCGCTTGATCGAAGCCAATGGGTTCGATAACCTCCATCAACGAATAAAAACCCTGCTCTATGGCTCCGATCCATTGGAAATCCGTTTCGATGGCTTCGTGGACTCTATTCAAATGATCGAAGAAAGAATGCGCATCAACTTCGCCAGCGAGCTGTTGCATTTTAGCGCCCCTGAAAAGTATTGGCTGTGGACAAACTGGATTTGGGACCCCGACAACAATACCGGCGCCCTGCCGTTGGTCTTACAAGAAGAGGTTGACCCGGTGGGCGAGACCAATGGGGAGACCTACATAAAAGTTGGGGAGGCTATGCTCAGACTAAATGAGGTTGGACATGCCAGAAGTTTCGCGAAAATGGGGCGCGGGCTTTTTGGCACCGACGTCTTTCTGGCATGCGTCTATGCCGTGTATATGTATACGGCGTTCAAAATCAAGCTATCGGAAGAATTCAATCGCATCTTACCAGAGTTGCCGGAATTGACACAGCGAGTATTGGGCGTTCATAAAATTACAATGGAGCAGGCGTAGTCGTGGGAGATCACAAATACCAGAAATGGGTTCAGAAAGAAAATGTCGTTATCGAGGGTGTCGATATCTCCGGGGAATGGAATCGGATGTGGGAACCGCGGGAGATCACCTCATACGATCTGACCTATATGGACAAGGTTACCGCCCTGCCCGGGGGAGAGTCCATGGACTGGTGCTACCAGTGTGCACAGTGTATTCCTGTCTGTCCGATTAATCAGGTAGGCAGCTACGGCCCCCGAAAAATTGCCCGCAAATTGCAGACAGGAATGAATCTGTTTGAAAATGCTGACCTCTGGCTCTGCACCACCTGCATGAACTGCCTGCGAGTATGTCCCAAGGAAGTGGACATGATGAAGATCATGCCGGCCGTTCGTGAACAAGCGATTCTGGACGGAAATGTGCCGGCCGAATTGCAGGAGATGCTGCAAAATGTAGCCGAGTACGGGAACCCCATGGGCGAGTCCGTTCGCAAAAGGGTGAAGTGGTTGCGCAACTTCGACGGACAGGTTCGAGTTCTGACGGAAGAGGAAAATCCGGACCCCGTGGATGTGCTTTGGTACGTCAGTGATTATTACAGCTACCATCCTCGCGGTAACGATGCCGCCAGATCCATGGTGCGCGTATTCAACAAGCTGGGTGTGGACTTTGGCATCCTGGGGAAAGAGGAAAGATGCGATGGCGACTCCCAGCGATTGGTGGGAGAAGTGGGGCTGTTTGAGCAGCTGGCCGAGCAGAACGATGAGAACTTTCAGAAATACAGCCACAACCGACTGGTAGTCAGCGATCCCCACGCTTATAATGCATTCAAGAACTTTTACCCCAAGGTAACCGGGCATGACTACAACGTGGAGCATTACACCCAATTCCTGGCTGAACAAGTTGATGCCATCAAGGATCTATTCACTGCCGAGTTTCCCCGTAAGGTGACCTTTCACGACCCGTGTTATTTAGGGCGGCACAACGGTGAGTACACAGCGCCCAGGACCCTGATCAATGCCATTCGCGGGGCGGAATTCATCGAAATGTACCGGATTAAGGAGCAGGGCTACTGCTGCGGCGGCGGTGGCGGTGGCATGTGGCTCGATAGCCTGGTCGCGGACCACACCACCGAGCGCCTATCGGAGAACCGTGTAAAAGAGGCCATCGAAGTAGGAGCCGATGTGCTCATCGTCTGTTGTCCCTATGAAGTTTCCCGCTTCGAAGATGCCGTAAAGTCCACCAATAATGACGGCAAGCTGGAGGTGTGGGACATCATCGAAATCATCGACCTCTGTATGGGTAACGGAGCGGCGGCCTGATTGGCTGTCTCTATCGGTATTTGGGACCCAAGCCCGTTTCGGGTGACATTATTCAGTTGCAATAAGTGACGAAACAGGCCATTTTTGCGAAACGGACAGATGGATGCCTGCTGATAGTTTTGTCACGATAATCAATAACCCGGTGCTCCTTAACCACCTGAATCGGGTGTCCCGGAAGGTGGGGATGGCATTTACTAATTTGGCCTCCCTGCCCGAAATGGATGGTGACTTTTCTCCTAGCATGATAGTGTTTGAATTGGAGCGAGAAGGGGCGCTGCAGGAGATCAAGGAGTGGAAGGAGCGCTGGCCGGGCTATTTTTTGGCCGCCTCGGTGACCGCGCTGGACCGGGAGCGCTGGATTGCCGCGGAGGCCGCCGGCTGTGACCTGGTGGCCAATCGCGGCGCGCTCCCCCGGTTGTTGCGGAAAAAACTGGAAGCCATACGGGACGGCGAAAGTTTGGTCCCTGGAAAAATGCGGTTACGGGCGAAACCGGTGTTGAATCCCGGGGATGGGCTGGTGGGTCGCCTGCCTGATAATCCTGATGACCCCATCGTCGTGTTTCGCTCGGGCGAGGACTATTACGCCATCCGTGATGTCTGCCCACATGCCGGGTATTCGCTGGCCGATGGTGAATTTGATCCCGAGACCTGTATCATTACCTGCTCGGAGCATGGCAGTCGGTTTAATGTTGATACCGGGGAGCGCGTTCGAGGTCCCGCCGATTATCCCATCCGAACCTATCCCGTTATTCTGGATGGGGATGAGATTTACGTGGAGGTGGAGGCCGCCTGATCGGGCCGGTGTCATTTTGATAATCAAGGAAGCGCCAACAGCTTGACTGAGCCGGAATTAAAAGAGGTAGATTTTGCCTCTGCCATGGCCGACGCTGCCTGGCTAAGGCTGCGCTCTCTGGCCCTAACCACAGCCAAGTATGACGGTTTTGTTCACATGGGAGAGGGGCAGGTGCCGGACAAAGCTGCTGCCGGGGAAAATTCTACTAGTGGGTTTGAGCAACAGCAGGATATTTCAAAGCTGGCTCTCGATTTCCTGCTGATGACCATCGCCCCGGCCTTTGAAGCCGGCAATTTTCAACTGTTATCCATAATTGGGGATGATGATGAAATTTCCCCCCAATCCTTGGCTGAGAAGACCGGGATGGCGGAGTTCGCCCTGCGGGAAAGACTGGCCCCATTGATCCAGTCCGGCTTGGTAGGCAAGAATATCGAAAAAGGCAACTATGTGCCGGCGGCAAATGGTCAGATACTTGTCAAGGTAATACAGGGAGCCGTTGAGCAGCTGGCGGCAGTAATTGAGAAGGAACTACCCAAGTTGACGGGGAATGCCCAATAATCCCAAAATGAAACAGTTGTTGAGATCAATGTGGGCGATTGCGGGATAGTGCTGCCGGTAATCCGGCCCTGGCAGGCGTGAAAAAACTGTGGAAGACGGTGACCAATCTGCCAGAACCCAGGACAGGTAATGTGATGCGACGCAATTATATACAACATTGGGAGGTCGGCAGATAGTGAGAATCATTGTGCCTTTAAAACTGGTACCTGACCTGGTTGAAGAGTTGGAGGTAGACGACTCCGGCAGGGCTCTGGATACTGAATATGTCAAGTTCAAACTGAACGAGTTCGATGACCATGCCCTGGAGGAGGCGCTGCTCTTGAAAGATAGCGCTGGCGCGGAAGTGACGGCTATGGCCGTTGTTACAGAAGATGCGGACAAGCTGCTTTTTACCGCCCTGGCCAAAGGAGCGGACAGCGCCATCAAGCTCACCGGGGGCGAACCAAAGGACTCTCATCAGTTGGCCCGTATGTTCGCCAATGCAATCGCCAGCCAGGGTTTCGATCTGGTAATGACGGGGGTTCAATCCGTTGATGATCGTGACGGTCAACTGGGTCCGATTCTGGCGACTTACCTCGGAATTCCTTGCATTAGTGTGGTCACAGGTGTGCAAATATCAGGTAATTCGGTTACCATAAATAAGGAGTATTCCGGTGGGGTTATGGCGGAGTTTGAGGTGGATACACCGGCAGTCCTGGGGATTCAAGCTGCCCGCCAAACGCCACGGTATGCGCCGGTGAGTAAAATTCGTCAGATTCAACAGACCACCAGCATTGAAACTGTGGCTGCCGGTGACCTGGGCTCTGGCGCCGGTAGCGAGATTAGTCACATGTCACGACCTGAAAAAGGCCAAGGGGCAAAGATGCTCAATTCCGTAGATGAACTGCTGGAAGTTCTTAAACAAGTGGGGTTAGTGTAAATGAAGTCTTTTGACGGGCCGAGGAAACTAATCCATGAGTGATATTTTGGTCATTACCGAACATTTAAAGGGCCAGTTCCAGGATGTCACCTTTGAAATGCTGGGCAAAGCTAAGGAATTGGCTGGCGTTTCCGGTGGTCAATGCGTGGCCTTGGTCTTTGGCGGTATGAAGGAGAAGGCGGGAGAGCTGGGCATTGCCGATCTGGTGGTCTCTGTGGGTGGCAGTGACGATTACAATCCCGAAGAATACGCGGCGGCGGTGCAATCGGTAGTGAGCGCCCGGTCACCGGAACTGGTGTTGGCCGGCTACACCTCCATGGGCATGGACATTGGGACACCGGTAGGCACCGCCCTGGACATGCCCGTGATTGCCTACTGCCACGATATTCAGCCTGCGGACGGCGGCTATGTCTGCACGAGCCGGTTATACGGGGCAAAAATTGATGTTGTGTCCAGTGTGAACCGGCCGGCCGTGGTGATGTTGTTGGCCGGCTCCTTCGATGCCGATGCCGGGCGGACTTCCGGCGCTCCGCCCATAGAGGATTTTGCCGCTGAAGGCGGAGCCGGGAAAGTGCGCTTCAAGTCGCTAATTGAGCCCGAAGCGGGGGATGTGGATATTACTCAGAGTGATGTTTTAGTGGCGGTGGGCCGGGGGATCGGCAGTCAGGATGATATCGAGAACTGGCCGAGGAACTGGCGAAAGCCTTGGGGGCCGATATTGCCGCATCACGGCCTCTGGTGGACGCGGGCTGGATACCCAAATCCCGGCAGGTGGGCAAATCAGGTCTGAAGGTAAAACCAAACGTCTATATTGCCCTGGGTATATCCGGAGCGCCGGAGCACATCGAGGGGATGAAGGATTCATCAACCATTATTGCCATTAATTCCGATGAGAAGGCCCCCATCTTTGATGTTGCCCATTATGGCATGGTGGCCGATCTCTTCGACGTCTGTGAGGGGCTTCTGGACAAGATCGACTAGGGCGGTCAATTACGTTGGGCAGCGCATTCTTTGAGCATTGACCGGAAGATGAATTAAAAGCAGAGGTTAGATTTATGAACAAGAATATGAGAACGATTTACCGCAGTTTTCTGACAGTTCTGGCGGTGATAATAGGAATCCTATATTTCGCTGGTCAGATTAGCGACCCGGCAGCAATTGTGGTGGGTCTTTTTGCAGGGGCTTTCCTGATCACCGGCGTCACTAGTTTCTGCCCAACCTATTTGCCGTGCAAGCTTAACACTTCAAAGCAAACGTCGTAAGAACGGCAATAAGATAATAAACGTAGCTACGTCAGGAGGGGGCGCTCTACTTGGGGGACCATATACATGTTTGCTTCATTGCTGCTCCATTCACCGGGTATAAGCGGATAGGGCATCATCCATGCTGACACCGCTTGAACAGATCGCGTTCATCGTTCTGGTGGTCGTCTGTTTAGGCCTTGGCTACCGGGGCTTCAGCCGGATAATCCAGGTTGTCCGCAGCGGTGGGAAAACAGAGCCTTTTGACCACCTCGTGCGCCGATTTATCAATGCCCTCATTGATGTGGGCCTCCAGAAGCCGGTCTTCAAAGCCCGTCCCATCGTCAGTATCTTTCACGCCTTTATTTTCTTTGGTTTCAGCTTTTACATACTGGTAAATATCAGTGATCTGCTGGCCGCTTACGTCGCCGATTGGAACACCATCGGCGGCGGTCCGGTGGCCGGTGTCTTCAATCTGTTGGCGGATATATTCAGCATTCTGGTGCTGGTGGGGATGATTTTCTTTCTGATTCGGCGATTTGTGGCCAAACCGGACGTACTGAAATACAATCCCAACGTGAAACTTTATCCCGGTGTCTCCGCCGGTGGCATCAGGCGCGACTCGCTGATCGTAGGCACTTTTATTCTCCTGCATGTAGGGTCCCGCTGGCTGGGAACGGTCTTCCATCTGGCTGCTAGCGGGCATACCGATCCTTGGCTGCCGACGGCCAGCCTCATGGCAGGGGTATTCTCGGGTCTTTCTCACGATGCGTTGAGTATTGGTATGCACGTTTCGTGGTGGTTAGCCATGGGACTGATCTTTCTCTTTATTCCTTACTTTCCCAGAAGCAAACATTTGCACTTGATGGTGGCGCCCATCAATCTGGCCCTTGGCAGGGAAACTCCCCGGGGCGTGATGGGGCCGGTGGAGGATGTGACCTCGCCCGGGGCTGTCACACTGTCCGATCTGCCCTGGCCGCAGATCCTGGACGCCTACGCCTGTATCATGTGCAACCGCTGTCAGGAGGTCTGTCCGGCACATCAGTCGGGGACCTCACTCAGTCCCGCGGCCTTGGAGATAAACAAGCGCTACTTCCTCAACGATAACGCAAAATATCTGGTCAAGGGCGGGGAGCAGCCCAGTCTGTTGACCTATGCCATTTCCGAGGATGCCGTCTGGGCCTGCACCACCTGTTACGCCTGTGTCAAGGTATGTCCCGTGGGTAATGAGCCGATGATGGACATTATCGAGCTGCGGCGCCAGCTGGTATTTGACGGCCGGATTCCTGACGAACTCGCGGAAGTCCTCCGGGGTTTGGATGAAAAGGGGAATTCGTTTGGCGAATCGGCCCGGAAGCGCAGCCGGTGGACAAGGGATCTGTATTTTGAGATCAAGGACGCCGCCCAGGAGCCGGTGCAATACCTCTGGTATGTGGGCGATTTTGCCTCCTACAACCAGGACTGCCAGGAAACCAGCCGGAAGGTGGCCCGGGTCCTGCATGCCGCCGGTGTGGATTTCGGTATTCTGATGAAAGGTGAGAAATCCACCGGGAACGATGTCCGCCGCATAGGGGAGGAGGGGTTATTTGAAGCCTTGGCCGAGGACAATCTCAAGACCCTGGCGGACGGCCAATTTGAGGAGATTTTTACGACTGATTCCCATACCTTCAATGCCCTCAAAAATGAATACCCCCGGCTGGGCGGTGATTTCACGGTCAAACATTATTCGACGTTCATACTACAGCTGGTTAAGAGCGGTCAGATCCAACTGAAAAAGAAATTGAATATCCGGGCCACGTTCCATGATCCCTGTTACCTGGGCCGGTACAACGGCATCTATGACGATCCTCGGGAGATCATGGAGCTCTGCGGGGTTAGTATCGTGGAAATGCCCCGCAACAAAGAGAATTCATTCTGCTGCGGCGCCGGGGGTGGCCAGATCTATATGAAGGAACACCCGGATCTGACCCAACGCCCCAGTGAGAACCGCATCGAGGAGGCCGTCGCCCTGGACGCAGTGGGCTATTTCACTGTGGCCTGTCCCAAAGACCTGACTTTGTATGCCGACGCAGTAAAAACTTCGGGCAATAAGGATAAGCTGGTGGTCCGCGATATCATAGACTATGTTCTCGAAGCCATGGCCTTGCCTGAACCGGCGCCGGCGGCTGCCAAGGCTTAAGGCCACCACCATACAACATTAGGGGGGAACCATGAAGCAGATAATCGCGATCATATTGGCAATCGGCCTATCCACCGCTGCCGGGCAGGAAGGGAATTTGCAGCCGTACCTCGAGTACAGCTTCGCAGGCACCGATATTCAGGCCGCTGCCGAAGAAATCAGCGACCGCATCGAGGCGGCGGGCCTGATGATACTGGGCCGCTATTCACCGGCGGGAGACCCGGGAAAAGTTGTCATTGCGGTCACCGGGGACGATTTGCTGGCGGCCGTGGCCAGCGGCAGCCCCACCGCCGGGTTCGCCGCAGCGCTACGGGTGGCCATCACCTGGCAGGACAGCCAGCTGGTGGTCTCCAGCCAGAATCCACCCTACTGGGCCAATGCCTATTTTCAGAGCGACTACCCGGCCGTCGCCGAACGGATCGAGGCCTTTGCCCAGTCGTTGGACAAGGCCTTGAGCAGCGACCCGCCCGGCGGAGCGACGCACTGCAGGACGCCG
>JACZSB010000077.1 GCA_022574435.1 Fidelibacterota bacterium | reverse complement strand
GACGCCATTGAAACTTCCCTCGGTGACAGTGATCCGTGGGGACTGGGTTGTGGACCTCACCCGGTTCGTTCGTGGGCAGGTCCGGGCGCGGTTTGCTGGGAAGATGACGGACGCAAATCGGATCTTCAAGGACAATACCAGGAAGATAAGACTTGTCGCAAACTGGCCGAACCCCTATGATGTGAGTTACCAGATCGAGATATGGACCAAGACCCGGCAGGACGCTAACGCAATGCTGTCGATCATCTTGGCGCATTTTGACCCGAACCCCGATCTGATGTATCTGAAGGCAGACTTCGGGGCGGTTTGGGGCGAGAAGCTCATTCCCTTTTACTTCGAGGGAGTGAACGACGCTTCAGATACAGAGGCCGGCGACGTGGATAAGATCGAGAAGCACATCATCTCTCTAAGGGCGGCTACTTGGCTGTTCAAGACGCCTGTGGACGTACCGGCTGTCGAGACCACGACGATAGGCTACTTTGAACTTGATTGTGAAGGTGATCCCTTCCAGCAACTCGAAACCCAAGTGATTCCGGCATCAGGAGGATAGTCGATGGCCACCCTAATCAGCCCAGGATTTGCCACTCGTGAGCGGGATCTCAGTCTCTACGCTCCTGCCCTCGCTACCAGCATTGCTGGCATCCAGGGTGTGACGACCAAGGGGCCGATCAATGAGCGAAAGCTCCTCACGAACGAGGCCCAATTTACTCAGGAGTTTGGCCGGCCTCGGGTCGCCGACTATGCTGTCCATGCTGCCATCCAGTACCTGAAGGCTGGCCGGCAACTTATCTTTGTCCGCGTGGCTGGTACAGATCAGGCCAAGGGTTCTGTGGGCTTGTCCGACGCCGGAGGCCCAGTGGCCACGCCCGGATTCATCGTTGGCACCGAGGTCGCTCCTTTCGATTTCCTGACCACTCTGGCCATTACGGCTGATGTTGAGACCCGGGATCTCATTGGCGCGGTGGACGGTAATCCCAACGACACAGCCGCGTTCAGTGGCACTCGTGCCCGGCGTGCCGGATCGGGACTGTCGATCACGGATCTTACTGCACTTACGTTGATCCTCAAGATCGATGGCGGGGCCAACCAAACTATCACGTTCACGGGCGCGGAATCCGTGGTGGGTGACGTGATAAACACAATCAATGCCACGCTCGTAGGAGCGGCTGCTGTATTGGTTACCACCGAGGTGGACATTATTTCGGACACCTTTGGAACGGGCTCCAGTGTCGAGGTAGTGGGCGGTACAGCCCTTGCACAGATTGGTCACTCAACTGGCACGTCCTCCGGGGCAGGCGATGTTGTCAGTCTTGCAGCGGTGACTGTGGCTGAAGTAAAGACCGTTGTCGAAGCTGCTTGGATCTCGGGCAGTGGCGTGACGGTGACGGACGTGGCCAGCGCGGTCAAGATCACCTCAGATACCACAGGTGCCTCGTCTTCCATCCAGGTGGACGCTACTTCTGACGTGGAATCCGTTCTCGGTTTCGATGTGATCTTGCATTCTGGAGCGGCTGCTGGGGCCATCCTGCAAACTACCACGCTCACGGCCCTGACCGATGGCACATGGTCTGACGACCTGAAAGTACGGGTCCGGGACGTGGCCACCTCCGATTTCAAGGACAATATCGGAACAGGTGATGGAACCACCAGTCAGGTGATCGCCAGCACACTAACAGAAAAGCCCGTCGAGGCTTCCTCGGTTACAGTCAGCTTCACCCGAGGCGGAACTCCTATAACCGCTACAGATGACGGGGCGGGGGCAATCACAGGCACGGGTGTGACGGGAACCATTGACTACACCACGGGGGCAATCTCCCTTACGTTCGGCACCGCAATCGACAACGATACCAACGTGTTCACGGACTATCAGGTCCAGACGTGGGTGTTCGAGTTCCTTGACAGGGACATCATTGTCGAGACCTTCTCGGGCTTGACCAAGGGCAACTACGTGGCTCGCCTGAACACTGGCGTCGTCACCGCCACCCAGACGATCCCAGCTTCCCAAAACGTCACAGCGGTCGATGACATAGCGTCCGACCAACCTCCCGCAGAGGGCACCTTCAGCTTCTCTGGTGGTGACAATGGCGATAACGTGACCGATGCTGAGCGGATCGGCGTGCTCGTACCGAACAGGACTGGCCTCCAGCTATTTGGCGACCCGGAGGAGGTGGACATCAACATCGTCACCCTGCCGGGCGTTTTCTCCTCTGCCGTGATCGTGGCAGTATTCGAGTTGGTCGAGGCCCGTCAGGACGCGATTGCAGTCATTGACAGCCCGAATGACCTGAGTGCTGAGGATGTTCGGGCGTGGCACAATGGCGACACCAGCATTGCCACTTCTCAGGGAACCAACTCGGTCCAGTTCAACACCAGCTTTGCGGCCCTGTATTGGCCGTGGGTTGAGGTGTTCGACAAGTTCACGAACCAGAAGATCGAGGTGCCTCCCTCGGGGCACGTCCTCCGTACCATGGCCCACACGGACACCGTGGCCGAGGCGTGGTTTGCCCCGGCTGGCCCGAACCGGTCCCAGACGATAGACATCCTCAGCCTCCAGGTGCAGGACAACCCGGGTCAGGACAAGCGGGACATCCTTCAGGAGCCTGGGCAGAATGTCAACCCCATCGCCCGCTTCCGGGGCTTTGGCTTCCTGATCTTCGGCCAGAAGACGCTTCAGCGTAGTCCTACGGCCCTGGACCGGATTAACGTCCGCAGGCTTCTGTTGGTGCTCAGAAAGGTCGTGGCGACGGTTGGATTCACGCTCACCTTCGAGCCGGCGGATGAGACGTTGTTCCGGCGCTTTGTCAACCTCGTGTCCCCGATCCTGGAGGACGTTGCGGCCAAGCGTGGGTTGTCAGACTTCGGTGTCATCATGGATAAGTCCACCAACCCTCCGGAGCAGTTGGCCCAGAACTCACTCAACGGGCAAATTTTCATCAAGCCCACGCCCACGGCCGAGAAGATCACGGCCGATTTCAACATCACTCCTCAGAGCGTAAGCTTCGGAGAGTTCACCCAAAGCTAAAAGACCCCTCCTGGAGGCATGACCCATGGCCCTCATCAATGCACAACACATTGCTCCGGCAGCGGGGTTCTTTGAGCCACAGCGCCAGTACGACTGGTCCATCGAGATCCCGCTGGACCCGCAGGGCGACCAAATTATCATCATGCAGTCGCTCGAATCCTCAAACCTCCCCACGGAGAGCAACGAGGAGATCGAACTGCACTTTGCCAACGAGGTGCGGTACGTGGCGGGTAAGGCGATCTACGAAACTATCCCGCTGGTCCTCAAGGACTTTGTGGATCAGCAGACCAAGAACGCCATGATCCGCTGGCGTCGGCGCGTCTACAACCCCGAGACCGGATCTGTCGGTCTGGCCTCGGACTACAAGAAGAACGCCTCGCTGGTCCTGGTCGGCCCGAACGGAGAAACTACCCGGGTATGGAGGCTCATTGGGATCTGGCCGCAGATGGTCAACTATGGGCCTCTCGACATGACGGCGAGTGAGAAGGTACTCATCGAAGCCACGCTCCGGTACGACCGCGCCATGCCGGCTGAGGGTCTAAACACGGGCCTTGGAGGGATCAATCTCGGTGTGACGACGATCTAGCCCATTTGGGCCTCGGTTCCCCGACCGAGTAAGTAAGTCTACCAGGAGGATAGAGTATGACAGATCAGACACCCGCATCGGAGCAGCCACCGGCTGCCCCACCCGCACCAACGGGAGGTAACCTCAGATTTCCCATCCAGCTTCCCTAACAGGGGCTGCCTTATGGTGGCACACTCCCGGACGGGAACTTGGAGATTGGGCCTCTCACCACCCGTGAGGAGATGATTATTGCAGGCTTCCGTGAAACTGGAGGCGGTGATATGACTCTCTTAATCGATTCGATCCTCAAGACCAGGGCATTCTTTCCAGAAGGATTCGTCTACGAGAGCCTGCTGGTCACCGACCGGTTCTTTCTCATAGCCAACGTCCGGGCCATCAGCTTCGGCGAGGAGTACGCCTTTCAGTGGCGTTGCCCCTGTACCCAGAAGGCCCAGCGTTCAGTATGTAAACTCCCAAGTGACCTGAAACTATTCAAACTGGCAGAAGGGTTCCACGAGCCTTTTGAGGTCAAGCTCCCCAAATGTGGGAGTACGGTGGGCCTGCGGCTCTTGCGGATCTCCGACGAGAAGGCGATAGATACCTACCGGCAGCAGATGATGGACCGGGCCACGGAGCCACTTTTGGGAGATCCTGGCTATCTGTTCAAAATGGCCCGTCGGATTGCCACCATCGACGGGGCCGAGGTCGGCCTCGAAAAGAAGTTGGCGCTTGTGACTGACTTGCTGTCTGTGGATTCTATCAAGATGCAGAAGGAATATGAGGACAATGAGTCTGGCTTGAGCCTAAACATTGAGGTCAAGTGCCGAAACTGCGGGCAGGAGAGGGAGATCACACTGCCGTTCTCGGCAGAGTTCTTTCGTCCTGAGTCACCTGACGGAGGAAGCGAAACAGCAGTATCTGCAAAACATTTTGAGTGACATTGTGAACTTATCGTGGAACGAGCAGTCTAGTTTCACGTATGCCGATGTTTTGGGAATGTCTCGTTTGGAACGTAGGCTCTTGAGCAGTGCTATCGACAAGGCCATGCAAGAGCGAAAGACTAGGCAAGATCGAGAATCCCAAGCATCAACTATGCGGTCTCGCGGGCGCAGAGGGAAACGCCGATAATGGCTCTTGACGACCAAGCCATGGAATTTCAGATCGGTATGGATATTAAGGATCTCCTCGCCCGGGTGGACGATCTTGAAAGCTCCTTTGAAAACTTCGTAAAGGCCGGCGAGGAAGCCGGAGAATCGGCCGTGAAGACGGCTGGCTTCATGGACATGATGGCAGCCTCTGCGGAGACGGCTGGTATAGCTGTGAAGGCGCTTACCGTGTCAGCCGTGGCTCTGGGGCTTCTCGGGATCGCAGCGCTGGCCGACAGCTTTGTGTGGCTCATCAAGAAGGGCTTCGAGGCCAACGAGATGTTCCGGGACCTCGCTGTCCGTACCGGTATGAACGTCGAGGAGATGGACCGCTACGGTGACGTGGTGTTCGAGGCCACTCAGCGCTACGGGATGGCCCTGCGTGAGGTAAACACCATCGCCACGTTCGTGGCTACCAACTCGCTACGGAGTCGCAAGAGCATCGAGGAATGGACCGACGCACTGGCCTCACTTCAAACCTTCACCAAGTCTAATGAGGAGACAACTCGCACGTTTGGTGATCTAGCGATCAATATGTTTAGGTTGTCCGGGAAGGAAGCTAAAAAGTTCGGATTTGGTGTGCGTATGGCGTGGAAGACTGCCAACATGACTATGGATGAAGGCGTCATGATCCTCGATTCTCTGAGGGAGGTTCTCGCCCTCGTGCCGGGCCGTGCGAAGGAAATGGCCATGCAGATTGCTGTGGCTTCGGCAGCTATGCGGGATCAAGGCTTTTCGGCCGAGAAGGTTATTAGTCTTATAGGCAAATTAGGTGATGAGAATACGAAGCTTGGTCAGCAATTCTTTAAGCTGGCTCGGACAGACATGCGTATTGCTGTTGTTAAAATGCAGGAGTATTTTAAGACTTTGGGTATTACAAGTGATAGCCTTGGCAGGGTAGCAGAGAATAACGAAATCTCCAAAGAAGAACTCAAGTTACTGTTGGATACTACGATTAGTGCTACGAAGGCCAACAAAGGTTATGCCAAGGGTATTGGCATGACTACGCAGGAAGTCGAGGATTATTGGTGGGCTACGGCATCATTGGGTGACATCTGGGAAAAGACTTGGAACAAGTTGAGAAGTGTGTTCACGGCGTGGGGAAGCCATATTGCCAAGTATATTGATATACCGGTACGTGCCTTTTTAGTAACCATGGGCAAGCTTACAGAGCGTTTCCGAAACGTCAAGACGTGGGGCGAGTTCGTAGGCGTGCTCAAGGATGAGTGGAAGAAATTCGCTACATGGTGGGACAAGGAGCTTACACCTACGCTCAGTGAGAACTGGGATAAAGTTGTCAAGTGGTGGAAGGACACAGCACTACCGGCAATGGAGGATGTTTTCGTTGACTGGGCTGGACCGTTCTCCAATAGAATGGGCAAATTGTTGTGGCAGGGGATGAAAGATTGGGTTACGGACGCTACCATTAAGGTGGCTACACTCGGTTTCTCGGATGTAGGAAAAGAACAAGCACGTTCCGCTCGTATTTTCAGGGAAAACTTTTTGCGTAGGCGGTCCTTATCAGGAAAAAAGGGTCTTGATACTGGTGCAGCAGGCTTTGAGATAATGGCGGCGATGGCAGCGAAGGGAGCAGCGGCACCAGGAGCCATGGTAAAGCCCACTTCTGTAAATGTAGAAAGCCTGAACGACAAGAACATTGTTGAAGCGGCACAGGAAACTACCAAGGCTGTTAAGGCCATGCACAAGGACCTGAAGACCGGTGGGGCGAATCGGCACCAACCGACACGAGTGGCCGGATCGGCACTAGATAGGCGCGTTGGCTCAGGAGAATTTTGATGGCTACACGCCTTGACCGTCCAGTCATGAGACAGTTTTACATGGTGCTCGACAAGAAAACTGTCTTACAGGGTAGTGACATTAAAGGTGAGGACCGGATCGAGTTCAGTGAACTGCCCGAGGAGATGACTCTCACCCGATCCGCCAACTACATCGACATTGACATCATTGGCCGGTCGGAGCCCTTGAAGTCCTACGCCAACAGCCCGTCCACGACCTTCGACTTCAACGTCAAGCTTGTGGCAGTGGGTAACGCTCTCGACGCAGGGGCAGGAAATATCAGTGGCCTGTCCAAGTTTGGTCAGGCTGCTCTGGCCTCTGGTTTGGTGGCCGGTGGTGCCAGAGGGGCTGTGCAGCAGCTTGGTGTGTCTGGGTTCACTGGCAGCCCCTTGGACTCTATCGCTGATGCTGGTGCTGGCAAGGCTGCTTTCCTGGAGCTTGAGGTGCACCAGAAGGCCCGGTGGATCGAGGCGCTGACCTATGCTCAGTACGACAAACAGGGCCGGGCGTTTCCTCCGCCTGCTTTCTTCCTGATCTACGGGCGGAACTTTGCCCGGCGGTGTGTCCTCAGATCGGTCACTGAGATTTACAAGGGTCCATGGGACGTGACGAACCTGTTGACTCATGTGGTCGAATTATCGATCACAGCAGAGGAGGTCAACGCGATTCCTAAGTCCTACCAGGACGCTCGGAACGGAGTCACTACATTTGACTCCGGCCCATTTGACGCACGGTTTCCTGCGACTGGGGCTATTGCCACGGCTGCTGTGGCCACTGTATCGAGGTTCATCTTCTAATGGCTGACACCGGAAACGTAGAGCTATCGATCCTGAGCCGATACCGGCGTACAGACGTGCTCCAGGCCGACGACGGATCAGAGCTATTTTTTGATACGTGGGTGCCTCCTGAGATCATACGGCGAATTGAGCCAACAATCTTCGTAGTGACCGAGGAGGAAATTGGCCGGCCAGACTTGATCTCCTTTCGGGTATATGGCGACTCAGATATGTTCTGGGCTATTGCTATCCAGCCCGAGAATCAGATTTTCAACCCTTTGCGGGACATCACGGTGGGCCAAAAGCTGACGGTCCCTCACAAAGACGACGTACTGGCAGCGTTGCTGACTAAATAATGGGCGAAAAGTTCAACAACCCAAGAATCCCGTTCCTCGAACTCAGCTTTGGGGGTAAGAATCCTATTCCATTGCAGTTGATAGACCATGTTCGACCAAGCACCGGACAGCAGGCATTACTTGAGGAAGCAATTTTCACTGAAACAGTTCTCGGGGGTGGTAACCTTCTTGAGATCACGCTCTTTGACCCAAATTACGACCAGATTGAGAACTTGCTTATCCAACACGCAAGCAAGGTAAATTTTCGCTTTGGTTGGCGGGGGGTTAATGGTAGGGAATCCCAAGAGCGTACTGGGTTTTTGTGGCACTTGCAGTCAGAGATCCTACCCATGCAGGGGGCACGGATCAAAGTTAAGATACAGGACGAGGGATTCAATAAGTTACTCCAACAAGGGATCTCCGAGCCTTTTACCAATATACCAGTTTCAGAAATGGTAGCTAGGCTTGCTAACGTGAACGGGATTGAAGAAACGGTTATCTTTCCCACAGAAGGTAATTTCACACGCACAATGGTCAATACGAACCCAGCTAAGTTCATCTCAACAGTTCTTCTACCACTTGCCCGAACGACTAAACGGAGCAATTTCCAGTTTTTCTTTGTAGGCCCGCGCCTTATATTCTCTCCTCCAGACGCTAATATAAAGATCCGAAGGCGGTACATTTACGGCAGGGATCGGTTCACAGACATCATCAGTTTCATTCCTGACTTTGGGAATGCCTATGCTACGATATTGGGCGGAGGAACTATCAAGGTTAGGGGCTTTGATCCAATTACCAAGAGGGGGATAGAATCAGTAGAGACCGACGCCACAAACACTAGAGAACCAAAGTTAGGCGACAAGGCTATTGACTCGCGCCCTACCCAAGGCGACTCAACCTTAGCCCGTATTCGGTCACCAGGAGGAAAGCACATCAATCGGATCTACCACGTCCCGTTCAACACGAAAGATGAGGTTGAGGCGTGGGCTAAGTACAAGCGTGCCCGGGCCGAGCAGATGCGTTTCTCAGCGGACGCAGAGGTCGTTGGCGACCCGAACATCCATCCCAATGACTACGTTCAGGTCCTTGTCATTAAAACGGGTGACATTCGAGCTTTGAATTTCGACCGAGATATACATCAGGGCTCCTCTGGAACTTACAGAGTCCAAGCAGTGACCCACACTATAAATGCTGGTGGGTATACAACTTCTATGTCCATGTTCCGCGAGAACTCATTCCTTGGAACCATAACTGTCCCACAATTCATCAAGACAGCGTTGGCTGCCTTTGAGATTCTAACAGGCAGTAAAGGCGACACAATCACGAAGATCAGCAAAGCCATTAAACTGTTCAGGTAAGAAGATGACTCATCCTGACCCAACATCCCCGGAAGCCCTATCCGGCCACCAAGAAGGTCATACAGGGCGCTATGTCACTGGCCTGTACCGGGCTGTGGTCCTTGACACGAACGACCCGGATCAGAGAGCCCGGGTCAAGGTTCGGGTCTTCCAGCTTCACGGAGAGCCCCAGGAGGTCCCTGACGTAGACTGCCCATGGGCAGAGCCCTGTTTTCCTCCCCTTGGCACCCAGGACGCCGATGAGGGGGCTACAGTGCTTCCGGGGTGGGTCACCATACCCCCAGTTGGCACCACGCTCTGGGTGGGCTTTGAAAACGGCTACATCGAGAATCCGGTCTATCTAGGGCAGTGGTACGGGCAGGTCGGAGGGGTGGAGCTTCCCACAGAGGCCGACGATACCAATGTGGATGGCTCCAGCGTTTTGCCGGGCCGGCGGGTATTCAAGACGGCTGCCGGGCACGTCATCGTGATCGATGACAATGAGGACACCAAGGGCATTCGGGTCTCAACAGCAGGTGGCAAGAAGATCAACCTGGACGACAAGAATGACAAGATCGAGATTGAGGACCAGTCCGGGGTTGTGATCGAGATCGACGCGGCTGCCGGCACTGTCATCGTCAAACATACCTCTGAGGTTGAGGTAGAAGCTCCGTCGATCAAGCTTGGAGCGGCAGCCAGTGACGCGCTCATGCGGGACGTTATCATTCCGAAGCTGGATGGGCATTCCCACACGATCTTGTCCGGGTCCTCGGCCGGTCAGCCCAGTACGATGGCACTTAGT
>JACZSB010000431.1 GCA_022574435.1 Fidelibacterota bacterium | reverse complement strand
GCTCCAACCCCAAGTCCCGAGCCCCCTTCGATCCGCCAGTTGGCGGACTTAGGACAAAGCATGCTCCAGGTCCGCCTGCAGGTCGGCCAGATCCTCAATCCCCACCGACAGTCGCAACAGCCCTTCGGTGAGGCCGAACGACTCCCGCTGCTCCTTGGGCACCGCGGCGTGGGTCATGGTCACCGGGTGGCTCACCAGGCTTTCCACGCCCCCCAGGCTTTCGGCCAGGGTGAACACCTTCAAGGCCCGGGCCACTGTGTGCGGGCTCGGTCCCCAAAATGCCCGTTGCAAACCGCTGCTTACACCCGGTATCGCGGGCACTCGTCACTTATGATAAAATTGAGAGAATTCATCCATTACAGCACGGAGATATGGCAGTCGAGATTCCAATTCTGATTCATTTTCCGTAATCAGGTTGTACTCACTATCATAGACCTTTATCCCCACCATGTTGTACATCTCGCTGGACATCACAAGGGTGACCGCAGTGTCAATAATAGCAAATTCATCCCAGCCCGAAGAAACGACGTAACTTCGTTCCGACTGAGCCAGGAGCAGGGAAATACCCTGTGAATATTCCTCAGCAGGCGTCTTGCAGCCGATCAGCTCCAGAATGGTTGGGGCGAGATCGGTATGACTGGTAAGCCGGCCGACCCGGCCTTTTCCAACGCCCGGCCCCCCCATGACCAAGGGCACCCTAACCTGCTCAGGCGTGAAGGCGCCGGTATGCCCCCAATATCCGTGCTCGAAGAATTCCTCTCCGTGATCGCCGGTGATCATCACCACTGTGTTCTCATCCAATCCTCGGTCATCGAGCATGTCAAGCAGATTCCCGATGACAATATCATCAAAATAGATCGCATTTTTATAGTGGTTCAGATACGGGGTTGCGTCCCGTTTTTTATTAAGTACCAGGTAATTGATTTCGTTGACATGTGGAAAAAACTGGGCGGTCGATGGATCGTAATCACCGCCTCCATGGGGAGCATCCAGGAGCATCATAGCGAAAAACGGCTGGTCCGCCGGCAGTCTGTCGAGCCAGCTCTCAAGGAGTGGCAGCTGCTTTGGGTCACGTATCCGGGCACCATCACCTTCTATCTGGTCATCGATAAACTCCGGTATATCAACAAATGCAGTCCGGCGGAATTCCGGGAAGGTGAGCGTGGTACTGGAAATGATCTTTAGCGCATAACCCGCCTCCTGCAGGCTGCGGAACAGGACCGGGCCTCTTCTCTCAGCCAGAAAAGTATGCCAATAGATACTGTGCAGACCGTACAGCAGGGAAAATATACCGAAACGCGTGGCATTCCCACCGCTATAATGCCGCTCAAATACCTTCGCCTCTTCAGCATAGGCGGAGATATTGGGGGTCACGGCGGCGTCCAGCATATCATACCGCCAAGAATCAATTACGATTAGAATGAAATTGGGTTTGAAGTGCGACTCATCGAACTCCAATTCCGTTGCAGGATAGTTGAGCAGACCACCGGCCGGCAGCTCCAAATCCCACTCGCGATTTACCTCTATTCCCAAATATTTATCGGCAAATCTTTTGATGGTCAGAGGCTGATACAAGGGCAGAAGTTTGGCATGTCGCGTTACAATAGTGTGATTCAATAAATCGGCCCGGGCGTACTGTGCCTTGTCGACCATATTGAGCAACAGAATCGTGATTATTGTGACGCTGTAGAGGAGCGGCAGAGGCCAGGTAAACCGACCAGCTTTGCACAGCTTTATTACCAACCAATGGAGCATGCCAGCCGATACCAGCAGCCCCAGGATCAGCGCTACAGTTAGTATGCCCGTTACCACGCCTATTGATACCGAATCATACGCACCTCCAGTAGTCAGTACATTAAGCACCAGCCCATTTAAATGGAAACGGTACATATTGTAGATCACCAGGTCAAAAATGCTGATGAAATTCAGTAACCAGACCGCAATGGTCGAGATTGCCAGCATCATATACCTGCTTGGAATTAGGATTACTATGGGAATCAATAACAGCCATAACAGCAAATATAACATGGCTGTATTGGCGACCAATGCCGATACCAGAAACGACCACTCTTCAAAAGTACCCGTAGTATCAGCCAGAGCGATATAACGGGAGTGAATGAGCAGAGTAAGCGGGAAATTGAGCAGCAGATAGATATAGAGCGTCCTGAGCAGGTCACCGGAACGGATGCGTTCAAACCACCGCTCGACCAAGCGTATTATATTATCCAAAATTATCATGGCGTGCATTAGAAGTCGTAGAATTTAAAGCACAGAATCTGTAAAAGATATCGCCCGTTGCACCAGGCACATTTCTACCGAAATTTTCAGTGGTCTGAGCCAGTTCGTTATTATTTATTCACAGTCAAGTTTGGTAACCACGGCTTGAACCAGGGCTTTTATTGCTGATGTGGGCTAAAACTTCATGTGTATAGATCCCGTGGTCCGGGATTTCCTCGACCGGATCAAGCAGACTGTTCAT
>JACZSB010000076.1 GCA_022574435.1 Fidelibacterota bacterium | reverse complement strand
GTGAAAGTGCTGGAAGAAATGGGCGGCGAATAGACTGAACGACATTCATCAGTATTGATGGAAGGGCGACCGAGAGGCCGCCCTTTTTTCTTTATTCTAAATGATCGTTCAATGTACATTAAATTTAACGGATATGCAGCCTTTAAACCCTTTTGCAGACTAAAATGATGATGGACTTGCTACTCCTGAAGTTGGTCCCTGGGCTGAAGAAAAATATAAGTTGTTATTCAATTATGCAAATACGTTCGCCACATCGATGAAGAAGAAGTGGGACCAACGGGTTTATATTGATTTATTTTCTGCAGCAGGCAAGTCAAGAATTAGAGGAACGGATAGGATAGTACTCTCTTCATCATTGCTTGCTCTCAATGTTACTGACCCCTTCGATAGATATATCTTTTGCGAGGAAAAACCGGAATTAATTATGGCCCTTCGCAGAAGGGTCAACCAAGACCATGCAGGGATCGATGTGCACTATGTCGAAGGCGATATAAATCGAATGGTCGGTGATGTGATAAGAGAGATGCCGACTTTCTCTAAAACAAACAAGGTATTGGGGTTTTGCTTCGTTGATCCCGGCAAAATGCGCGACTTGAAATTCACAACCATAAGACTCTTAGCAGCTCGCTGGATGGATTTTCTAATTCTTATTCCTACTGACATGGATGCCAGACGTAATCCGATCAATTATGAGCGAGAGACAAACACAACAGTGGCAGAATTCCTGGGAGTTAGTAGCTGGCGAGAGCCATGGTTTGAGAAAAAAGATACGGGTTTGAGTTTTAGTAAATTTATCGCTAGATCATTCCATAAAGAGATGAAGAGAATCGGGTTTCATTACGGCGGTATTGACGAGACCGTATTAATACGATCCGATAGAAGAATCTCCCATTGTATCGTTTAGGATTCTTCAGCAGACACGAATTAGGGGGAATATTCTGGCGTGACGCAAAAAAATATAGTATTATTCAGACGAATTTATTTGAATAGATCCTTATACTGGAGCTATGGCACAATTTTCTTCCATTGAATGGACCGAAACCACCTGGAACCCGGTCACCGGCTGTAGCAAGGTCAGCCCTGGGTGCAAGCACTGCTACGCCGAGCGAATGGCCCGGCGGCTCAAAGCCATGGGTAACCCCCGCTATCGCAACGGATTCCAGGTTACCTTGCACCATGAACTGGTTGAACTGCCCCTTAAATGGTCCAAGCCACGGACGATTTTCGTCAATTCAATGAGCGACATGTTTCATGAGGCGGTGCCCCTGGACTTTATTCAGGCGGTATTCGATACCATGAACCGGGCGCCCCAACACAATTTTCAGGTCCTTACTAAACGTTCGGGGCGCTTAAGGGAAATCAATGGCGAGCTCAATTGGACCGATAACATCTGGATGGGCGTCTCAGTGGAGTTAGAGGATTATGAATTTCGAATCGATGACTTACGTGCCACGGGGGCTGCCATCAAATTTCTCTCTCTGGAGCCACTCCTGGGTTCCTTAAATGGCATATCGCTATCCAATATAGACTGGGTTATCGTGGGAGGGGAATCAGGCCCGGGCTCAAGGCCGATGGAGAAGGCCTGGGCTCGAGAGATTCGCGATAATTGTAAAGTGCAGGGGATACCTTTCTTCTTTAAACAATGGGGCGGATTCAATAAAAAGAAAAATGGCCGGATGCTGGATGATAAACTCCACGACGACTTTCCCCTCACCATCTCAAGTGACCGCGCCGTTGCCCCATCTTCGGCCCTCTGATTTTCCTTCCCCTTTGCGCCTTTGCGGTCAAAATTCTTAACATATAGCCATGAAACGCCTGCGCCTAATCGTCTACGGAATGGCCGGGAAAATAAAAATCACTACCGACTAGGGGCGGCTAAGAGGTCGCCCTTTTTTTAGGCCGCGGAAAGAACATATGCAGATCGCCAAGCGCTCGGCCATAATGATATGCTAATCAAGTCGAAGCAGCTGTGTCTTGGCCTTAGGCATCTCCTGCACCAACCTGAAAAATTCGGTATCCGTGATTTGTCTGGGCCACTCCAGATTAATACTCAGGATAACCTCATTATCCCCGGATTTTCTGGGGTATCGCAGGGCGCCCAAGCTAATCAGATTATTCAAATCACGTATCAGGGCGCTTCCCGGTGTCCTCAGTTTCGTATAGTGGATTTGAGTCGTTACACCCAACTCTGTAAAGCTCATATCGGCATCCAGGAGAATTAGAAGGATCTCGATCTGCCGTTTAGCAATGACTCTCTTCCTCTTCGAGACCATTCTATTGAACAGATCCTGCATAACATCTCGAAACAGAGCCTTTAAAACATTAGTTTTAATTTCATCCAACAGAAACTGGCATTGCAGGGCAATACCTTTTAGGCCGAATATGAGGAACGGTGTTAAATCGCATTCGTTGGCCCGGACTTGTGACAGCATACCCAAGTAATCATTTTTTTCTTCGTAGTAGTAATTGGACATAGCGATGAACAACGAATCCCGCAGGCCGGCCTGTTGCAGCATTAATGCTTCCACTGCTCGAGCCGTCCGCCCGTTGCCATCTAGAAAGGGGTGCATGGCTGCCAGGTGGTAATGCAATGCCAGCGCCTGGATCAGGCGATCATGATTGGGGAACCCGGATTGCACATTCTCCATTAGCTTTTCGAAGGCCGAGGCACACTGTGGTCCGCCATCAACCCCCCGATGGCGCGGTGTCCCAAAGCTTACGTTCTGATCGGCAGCTCTTAGTATTCCCGGCGGACAATGATCGTCATCTGCACCTATGATTATCCGCCGGTGGATTTGATAAATCAATTCTTCGTCAATCGGACGATCATCCGGCAAATCGGCGATCCATTGGTAGGCCCGCTTACAAGCAGCCGCCTGGCGCTGAGAGCGAGTTCTCAGCTGCTCCGGAGATTCTTTTAAGGCTTCATCCAATTCCTTCTCAGTGAAGTCAGCTCCTTCGATGCGTGATGTTCCAGCTATCTCACGCTTTAATTGTACTATCTGGAGCTGCTCGACCCAACTACGTTGATAGGGCATGGCGATCAGCGACTTGACCGCAGCCTTGGCCTCAATCAGGTCATCGACTATGGCTAAACGGTCATATTTTATCCAATTGGTCGGCAGGACATATTTTATCATTGTGTTGGGGCTCTCATTTGATCGTCGGAGAGGTCTGGAACAGCGCGCCCAGCCGGTGGCTTTCGGCGTTTAAATTTAGTCTATTAGCGGTTCATTTTCAACTAATTTTTTATTCATATTTATTTTATATTCACCTAGTATTTATCATTATATATTAATACTACAGTGTTTACTACACATTAACTGTTATTTATTACTATGCTCATATCATGTTCATAATCTAATCGTTCTGCGTTAATATTCTAAGTCAACCACTTCGTTTCACACATCGGCTCGCAGTTCCCCACCTCGGCCGGCTAGTCCTTGATTGTTTGGTGTCTTGCGGTTCACCTCCTACCCGCTCTCCAGTTCCGCATTCCATTCCGGTCTTTGTCTTTTGTTGTTTTTGTTTTAAAATATAGCCATGAAACGCCTGCGCATAATCGTCTCGGGCCGGGTCCAGGGGGTGGGGTTCCGCTGGGCGGCCCAGAAAATCGCCAGGCAACTGGGTGTCCACGGCTACGTGCGCAACCTGCCCAACGGTGATGTGGAGATCGTGGCCGAAGGGGACGACAGCGCCGTGGATAACATGATCACTTGGGCCCGTAAAGGCCCTACCTGGTCCCGGGTGGATCATCTCCAGCTCCATGACCTGCCCGGTCCCGCCGAGCATGACGAGTTTGAGGTCCGGCCCTAACGCTGGCGGGCGCCCATAATTCACATACCCGGCCAGCGGTAAACTGCCTCGCATCGGATCCCCACGGCAAATGATATCCGGTGACTGCCGGCCGGCCATGGTGCGGTGAGCATCTCCACTGCGCCTGACCAATTGCAGATTATGGTCGGCAATCCTTGCTAGGTACCATAAATTCAACGGCTATGATGCTCTCCTTTGTACCTGCCAAGCCCATAAGGCTTTGAGGTGAACGTCCGTTCGCGCTCGGCCATGACCTTGCGCAACTTGGTCCGGCTATTCATGCAGCGGACCGCGGATTTCCTCCAGCATGACCTGCAGCTGATCAAGCGTCTCCAGCCGGTGGGCCAGATTGCCCGCGTCGATGAGGTGGCCCTAAAAGATGTGGTGGCGGTGGTTAAACTGGCCGGCGGACTGCCGGCCACCATCATCCTCAGTTTCGATGATTCCCTGGCCCAGGAGATTGTCCGGGGCTACCTGCCGGATGGCACTCCCGATAAAGAGCTGGATAGCCTCTTCAACGATACTATGGCGGAGGTGGCCAACGTGATTGTGGCCAACAGCATCATGAAGTTCCCTCGAGAGTTTGATCAGATCACTGTCAGCGTGCCCAAGGCGCTGCGCCACCAGAATGTGAAATTGCGTAATATGGGCGATGATCTATGGACGGCGGAGGCAACCACCTCGCATGGAAATTTCAACATCAGCTTGCAGGTCTGAGTATGGCCGCAGGCGGAACCGGCGAAGCGAGGAAACGGTAAATGGCAACTGTGCTGGTAGTAGATGATTCGCGCACCATGCTGTTGATCATGCGCAAGCTGCTGGGGGACTTTGGCCATGAGGTGGTGGCCGAGGCCGCAAACGGCAAGGAAGCGATTGTGGCCTATGAAACCCACAACCCCGATCTGGTGACCATGGATATTAACATGCCCGTAATGGATGGCGTCACTGCCGTGCAGCAGATCGTGAAGCGACACCCCGATGCTAAAGTTATCATGGTCAGTGCCTATGGCCATTCCAAGATGGTCTTAAAGGCCATTGCCGCGGGAGCCAAGCATTTCCTGGTCAAGCCTATTATTGCCGAACGCGCCCGCAAGGTCATCGATGAGGTATTGGCCGGCTCCGCCAGTTCCGCCGCCGGCGATCTAGATGCTCTTCAAACCGCTCCGTTCTCCATTGAGAAAAAAAGTGCCGGCTTCGTCGTCCGGATTCGGGAACAGCTGGACAAGCCCGGGGCCACCGCTCTCCAACAAGCTTTAGAGGACCTCAACTTTAGTGGCAACCTCCAGATCACCCTCCAGTTCCCCGATAAAGTCGGCTACTCTCCCTCCATCTCCGCCCGGATTTATTCCGCCGTCAAAAAGCTACAGAGCTCCGGCATCAAGGTGTCCATCCAGACCGCTGACGCGGCCTTCAAGGCCCACCTGCAGATGTGAGGCGGATCAGGGCTTCAGCGAACCGCCGCTGGCGCTTTTCCTTGGGAGCTGCTGGAGGAGAATGTCCGAATAATCCGTAACTATCCCGAACAGTGACAGCTAGCCTAGGTTAGGGCAGCCATAAACCGCGGGGTTATCTACGCCATCCTGGCCTACGCCCTCTGGGGCTTGCTGCCGGTCTATTGGAAGCTGCTCCAGGCGGCGCCGGCCCTGGAGATCCTCAGCCACCGGGTGGTCTGGTCACTGTTGTTCGGCCTGCTGGTATTGGCGGCCCGCAACCGTTGGCAATGGCTGGGGGCGGCTGTGCGCAGTCCCCGGGTCCTGGCCGCTTTCATCGCCGCCGCCGCCCTGCTCAGTTTCAACTGGTACATCTATATATGGGCAGTCAATTCCGGCAATATCCTGGATGCCAGCCTGGGGTATTTCATCAATCCCCTGTTGACCGTGGCCCTGGGGGTGTTTTTCATGGGGGAGCGCCCCCGTCCCTGGCAGTGGTTCTCCATCGCAATTGCCCTGGTGGGAGTACTGTATCTCACTTTCCGGCACGGGTCATTCCCCTGGGTGGCTATGGGCCTGGCACTGACCTTCAGCCTCTACGGCCTGATCAAAAAGACCGCCACCCTCGATTCCCTGGAGGGAGTCTCCCTGGAGTCGGCCATCATGTTCCTGCCGGGCCTGGGCTACCTGCTATACCTGGCCCAAACCGGGGCGGGCGCTTTCGGGGCTGCCGGCCTGGGGATGACACTGTTGCTGGCCTCCACCGGCGTGATCACCGCCATACCGCTGATCCTTTTCGCGGGAGCCGCCCGGCGCATTCCCCTGACCACCCTGGGACTGCTGCAATATATCGCCCCGACGCTCCAGTTCCTCATGGGAGCGCTAATCTACCATGAAGCCGTCAGTGCCGCCCGGCTCACCGGTTTCGGGTTCATCTGGCTGGCCCTGGTGGTTTTCTCCGCCGATAGCCTGATGAATGCTAGGCGGAGTAAGCGGGGAAGGAAGCCGCTTGGTGGTGGCTTGGTGCCTTCCGGTGGGAAAAGGGGCTGGGGTTGTTTAGGCTGCTAGGCGCATTAGCTCAACGCTGATATACGAAGGAAAGCACGGCGAAGTTAGTACTTGTAGGAATCCTTCCACCTCTCCGATGGGAGTCGATCCTGCGGTCCTTGATCGTCTTCATTTGGCAAATCCATTGAGAATGGTTCGATAAGAGCTAAATACAATTGATTATACCCTAAGTCTATGACTGATTCCTTTGCCCTAATCTCTACTTCTAAGTCTTGATACCACTCACTTAGAGACAATTGAATAGTGACCGTATCATTGACACCCCGAATAAATTCGTTTGCCAATGTGGATGAATTTACGGGAAGGGAATTTAAGGATCGATGGCCTCGAACTAGATTTTTCATTCCAATCGATCGTATTTCATATTCGATATTTCCATTTTTATGACACGCTATTAGACTACAGGGGAAGTCAACGGCTAACTCCACGAAGCGATGAGCAGTAGCATAGGCTGATATCTGAAAAGTATCAGAAAGGGACATGATATCCTCACGGCTATACCCCAAGGTAATCATCTCCTTTTTGAAAGCTGACCTAGGTGCTAAAAAATTGATAGCAAACTTATCTGCCTCTCTTTCCGTCGCCTCAAGAGAAGTATATTCGGGGGACGAGGATTGGATGACATTTGCAACAAGCAAGGCTCGGTGGGAAGGAATAGTCAGGTGACCCAGTTCATGTGCTAACGTAAAGCGTCTAAACTTTTCACTCCAGTGGTGATTTTTGTTATAGAGGATAAGAAACTTCCCAGGTGCGCGGGATATTGAAGCGGCAGAAAATGAGTCGCGAAAGTGGCTCTCCTCTAGGTTATACCCTGCTAATTTTATTAAAGAGTCAATATCTGCCACCAGGTCATCTTCCCCAAGACCTATTTCCTCCTTTAGGCCGCGAACTAATTTTCGTATCTCATGGTCTGGGAGCATACTGTTTATCTGGCTTCGGCTTTCTTGTAGGTTTCTACGATCTCATTAATCTTCCTAACTGTTTCAGGAGAAAGCCCTTTCAAGTTCCTCATGAGAATATTGCTTTGCAATTCAGCGTCGTCTTTTCCTGCAAGAGAAGCTCTATCGATCCCTAGACACTTTGCTAGTTTCTCAATCGTCGAGGGTGTGGGCACCCTTTGGTCTTTTTCGAATTGAGAGATTGCCGCTTGGCTAAGTTCCATCGCTTTGGCGAGGCCTTCCTGTGTCAGATTCTTTGATCGCCGAGCGTCCCGCAAACGATTCCCAAATGTAGGCATCAAAAACCCCTTGATTGTAGTATTATAACCTGATAACTTATAGCACCGTCACGGTCGTAATATAACCATCTCCGAGACGGCCGGTCAAGTAAATGGTTATATAATTAGGAGTGTTTCGATGAAAGAAAATGAGAATGGCCCCTTCTACACCTTCTTTGTTGATGGGGTAGAATATCATATTGAAGAATCCACAATCACTGGCGGTGAGATCATGGACCTTGCAGGCATATCGCATGTAGTTGGGTTGCTTCAACTTCTGGAGGATGGAACCCAGCAATCAGTTGCAGTGGACGAAGTAGTAGAGCTTAAGCCTGGCCGCAGGTTCAAGAAAGCGCCCCGATATAAGAGAGGATAGTATGCGCGAACGCTTACGACAGGAAATTGAATTACTGAAAAAGAAATACGGTACCGTGGAATACGATCCAGATATCTCGTGGGTAATTGTGAAAAATGTCCTGCTACCGGATGGCTATAATAGTAACCAGACTGATATCCTAATCAAGGTTCCTCCAGGTTACCCAACCACACAGCCCGACAACTTTTTTGTGGATTCAACACTAAGGCTTTCCAATGGTCAGATACCAAACAGGGCTCCTCAAGAGGAAAACATTGGAGGAAGAGTTTGGCGAATGTTTTCCTTTCACGTTGATGGTGAGGGAGAATGGCAGCCAGATGCCGAAGTTGAGAATGGGCACAATCTTTTAACATACGTCGAAGGATTAAAGGGGCGGCTTGCACAGCCGGATTAGATATGGCAGTAATAAAAATACCAGTTGGTGTTCGTGAGGAAGTGTTTCAGCACCTGTTTACCAAGTCAGGCGAACATTTTGGCTTCCTCTCGGCTGACGCGTACCCAAGCGCAGATGGACCGGTTTTCTTGGTGCGTGAGTTTCTTCCTATTCGGGATGAACTAGTAGCCTTTTCTAAAGGGGGTTGGGAAGTTCATACCGAAGCGATTTTAGAGGTTGTTAACCATGCTGTGCTAAATCAAAGAGCCCTTATCGAGGTGCATAATCATGCTTTGGGGGTTGCACAGTTTTCACCCATTGATCGTAATGGGTTGGAGCAATTTGTTCCCTATATCCTCGATTCCCTCCCGGGTCGACCTTACGGGGCAACCGTCTGGACTTCGAGTGATATTTACGGGGAGTACTTTGAAACTAGCGCACAAGGTACTCCTGTCCGAAGTATTACTACAGTAGGGACCTCCTTCACACAGCTGAATTGTGCGCCAGGGAGCGCGGTGCCTGACCCCCGCTTCATTCGCCAAGAATCTTGGCTTACATCTGCCGGACAAACCGCATTGGGCCAGCTCCGCATCGGGATTGTTGGTCTTGGGGGCACTGGCTCACTCGTTGCCCAAAATTTGGCCTATCTTGGGATCCAAGATTTTGTTTTAGTGGATGATGACGACGCGGAAGAATCGAATATGAATAGGCTAGTAACTGCATCTTTTGCCGACATTGAGACACCGAAGACAATCCTTGGACACAGGTTAATTAGGCGGATCAATCCTAAGGCATCGGTGAGGATATTGACAACCGACCTGAGAACGCGATCGGTCTTTTCCCAATTGAAGGAAGTCGATGTCATTTTTGGGTGTGTGGACAATGACGGGGCAAGGTTGGTATTAAACGAGCTATGTCGTGCCTATCATATCCCCCTGTTCGACCTCGGTGTGGGATTGGATGCTGAAGATGGCAAAGTCATATCCGCTGGGGGGCGTGTTGTGTCGGTTATCCCAGAGGGGCCTTGTCTTCAGTGTCTTGGTGAAATTGACCAAAATGAAGCACGTTACTTTCTTAGTTCCTCAAAGGACCAGGAGGTAGAGCATCGTCTCGGATATGTCGAGGGCTTGGATGTGGCGGAACCTGCAGTGATTTCGTTGAATGCCAAAATCGCCTCCATAGATGTTAATGAGTTTATCGTATTCCTTACAGGTGCTCGTCCTCTGAATTATCTGCTCGATTATGACATGCTTGGAAACGCGCACTCCGTTCCTTCCCAGCGGTTGGGGCCACGGACAGTTTCTAGAAAAACGGGCTGTGTTCAATGCTCCATCGAGGGGCAAGGAGACGAAGCACAGATTGAACGTTACATCATCGCAAATAAAACAGGAGAATCATAAAATGACTCAAAACCAAACATGTCCGAATCCCCGAATGTTCCGCGAGCTACTCGACGGCCTGCTGAGCGAATCCGATCAGACCCAACTCGCCGCTCATCTCGATACCTGCGTACAATGCCGGCTCAAACTGGATGAATTGACCGGCGAACT
>JACZSB010000430.1 GCA_022574435.1 Fidelibacterota bacterium | reverse complement strand
CTGCCAACTGCCAACTGCCAACTGCCTACTCCCCTCCGTCGTCTTCGCCGACTTCTTCGTGGCAGACTGCTACTGCCACTGCTACTTCTTCTAGCCTCCGGCTGCGCCCCCCGGGTAGTCAGTCGCTTGCCGGCCAATCAGCTGGGCCGTTATGTGCGCACGATGGTCCAGGAAGAGGGCCAATCCCAAGCGGACTGGGGTATTCTGGCCCGCAACCTGCGCACCGGCAAAACGTTGATCTCATTTAATGCCGACAAATTGTTCCTGCCCGCCTCCAACACCAAGCTCTACACTACAGCCGCCGCACTGCGCCTGCTGGGACCACAGTTCCGCTTCCGGACACCCATATTGGCCACCGGGCCGGTCTCGGGTGGTGTCCTTGAGGGCGACCTGCTGGTGATCGGCCAGGGGGACCCAACGTGGTCGGCCCGTTTTCACGATGACGGTAAGGCAGTCTTCCGGGCCTGGGCCGACTCGCTTAAGGCACTGGGCATCACTTCTATCAGCGGCGCTGTTGTCGGGGTGGACGCAGTTTTCATCGACCAGCCCCAGGGGTCCGGCTGGAGCTGGGACAATGACCCCTATTATTACGCCGCCCAGATCGCCGGGCTGTCGTTCAACGAGAATGTGGTGGATGTCATCATCGTGCCCCGGCCCGACTGGCAGCCGCCCGTTATCCTGCCCAGCCCGGCCACCGCCTACGTGCAGATCGTGAACCGGCTCATGACCCTTGACACCCTGAACAACCCGGACAGCCTGAAAGTGAAGTGGGATATCCGCCGTCCCCGGGGCGCAAACCGGATTATTTTCGAGGGGATCGTCCAGCCCGACACGGTGGAGACCGGCGCCTCGGTGGAGGACCCGGTGGCCTTCACCGCTACTGTGTTAAGGGAAACCTTGCTGGAGGAGGGCATTGCAGTGGCCGGGCCAGCGTCGGCTCTGCGACTGTTCACCAGCGACTCTATTTTTTCCTCCCCCACGGGAGACACGCTATTCGTCCATTATTCGCCGCCCCTGGAGGATATCATCTACCTGTTGAACAAGGATAGCCAGAATATGATGGCCGAGACATTGCTGCGTATCCTGGGTGTGGGCCCCGAGGAAGGTGGCAGCGACAGGGAGGGTCTGCGGCGCGCCCGCCAGGTGTGGGCGGAGATGGGGGTGGATACCAACAATATCGTCCTGACTGACGGCTCCGGGTTGTCCCGCTATAATAAAATCTCGCCCCGGGGCACTGTGGCCCTGCTCACCGCCATGCAAAGCGATACCAGCTTCTTCCGTTCACTACCCATTGCCGGTGTGGACGGCACCCTGGAGGATACTTTTGTTGGTAGCCTGGCCGAGGGGCGGGTATTCGCGAAAACCGGTTCACTGTGGGGGGTCCGGGCCCTGAGCGGCTACTTGATCAACGAGAGAGGCGACCAGGTGGTTTTCTCCATCCTGATCAACGACTTCCTCACTCCAGTCAGCCGGGTCAATGCCCGTATCGAGCGGATTCTGGAATTACTCATCACCACCTAATTAATCTGGCAGGGCTAATATGCTGAACTATATCTGGTTTGGAATGATTGCCATTTCCGTGCTGGTGGGCATCATCAGCGGCAACCTGGACGCGGTGACCGAGGCGGCCTTTGATAGTGCCCGCAAGGCGGTTGACCTGGCCATCGGCCTGATCGGTATCATGGCCCTGTGGCTGGGGATCATGAAAATCGCCGAAAAGGCTGGGCTGGTGAGCGCCCTGGCGCGAGGTATCCGGCCGCTGGCCCGCTGGCTGTTCCCCGATATCCCCGATGGCCACCCCGCCCTGGGGTCCATAGTGCTTAATATGGCCGCAAATATGCTGGGGCTGGGGAACGCCGCCACCCCTATGGGCCTTAAGGCCATGAAGGAATTACAGGATCTCAACCCGGTGGATGGCACCGCCACCAACGCCATGGTCACTTTCCTGGCAATCAATACCTCCAGCGTGCAGATATTGCTGCCGGCCACGGTGGTGGGTTTGATGGGGGCGGCCTCGGCGGCCATCTTTATCCCGGTGCTGCTGGCTTCCACGGTATCGACGGTGGTGGCCATAGTGGCTGCCCGCTGGCTGGAAAAGCGCCGGGCCTACGCGGTGGTCGTCAGTGAACCGGGTGGGGAGGAGCAGTAGCATGGAATCCTTCGTCAAGGCAATTACCGCTGCCTCAGGGTATATCATCCCACTGATCATAGTGCTCATTCCCGGCTATGCCCTCACCCGGCGAGTCAAGGTCTACGAGGAGTTTGTGGAGGGGGCCAAGGAGGGCTTCACCATCGCCGTGCGAATAATCCCCTACCTGGTCGCCATCCTGGTGGCCATCGGCATGTTTCGCGCCTCGGGGGCCATGGACTTCCTGGTGACAGGCCTGCAACCGCTGCTGGGGCTGATCGGCTTTCCCCCCGAAAACCTGCCGTTGGCCCTCATGCGACCCCTGTCGGGCAGCGGCTCCCTGGCACTACTCTCCGACCTGGTGACTG
>JACZSB010000429.1 GCA_022574435.1 Fidelibacterota bacterium | reverse complement strand
CGGCTGTTCGGCATGGAAAAATGATCAAGGTAAACCTCGGGCGCCCCTTGCGCGGAGACGCTTTTCTGTACTAACCTTGGTTTAAGGGTGTCTCCCACCAGCCAGCCAGCGGAAATCTTTTGGATCCCATGCTCCAGCCAGAACAGCCCTACGAACAATCTCAGGGCCAGCAATATGACCAAGGTACGCCTGTTTTGCATCACCTCTCCCATTTAATCAGCAACCTTACACTTAAGTTCGGATCGAGGGGGAATTTAATCACTGGTTGCCGTGGCGTATATATTTAACCAAACGCAGCAATTGCGGGTTGATTGTCAATACCAGGCGGGTATCGCTTGCTATCAGCGTCTATGCCTTTTAAAATGGCTATGACCTAGCGCTCTCAAATGCACTATCACCCAATAGTCATAAAACAGGAGGATCTGCCTGTGTCCCACATTGGCAAGTACCGAAAGTCGATTAACATGCTATTGTTATTGGGATGGTTACTGGCATTGGCCACCACCGCACAGGCCAACATGCGCTTTTATTCCATAGTCCAGCAGGTATGCAAATCCTACCGTGTGCCAGTGGGGCTGGAACAGATGAAACTGGAGGAGTTGGAAAGCGACAACCCCACGTTTCACATGGTACTGCAGAGCCGGCGGAACAACTTCGAGGAAGTGATGTTGGTGGGCTATATCGCCTCGAGCCAGGCCATCGCCCGCACGGGGCTGGGCATAAAGACCATCATGATCACCGTAACCATACCCAAATCGGACAACATGATGTTGATGACCACGGCCGATGTGAGTTTGGTGGAGCAGCTGCGGCTCGGCAAGATCAAATCATCCGAATTCATGCGGAAACTACAGTGGACCTAACCAAGGAGGATTAAAGTGTTATCTTTTACCGACACTCTCATGCTTTACCTGCGCACCATCGGCTGGGCAATCGCGGTCTCCATCGGCTTCTCGCTGGGCACCGCCATCGCCATCTGGATTTTCGGCCTCATATCCACCGATATCGACGAGTGGGCCGAGATCAAGAACAAGAACTACGGCGTGGCCGCCATATTTGTCGCCCTGATCGTCATGATCGGCCTGCTGGTGATGAGCGTAGTCTAGCCGCGCTAGGTAAGTTGACGTTTCCTAGAAAAGCCTCGCGACGAGCGGGGCTTTTTGTTTGTGGTTTTCCAGCTTCTGCTTTGGTAGCTAACAGGCAAAAGCGGACACCTATTAGCTAACGGCCTCGATCCACACCGGGTTAGTGAGGGCCAATCCCAGGTGGTTACCGAAGACATTTCCGTTGGGCAGGCGCGACTGGGCCTCGGCGCGTAGATAGCCCGCTTGGGTCTGGCGGAGTTTGTGACGCCACCTAAATTCGTATCGTCCCGACCCCAGCAGTAAATCGACTAGCAAGTCCTCCCGGGGGGCGCCAATGATTCCCCGGTAGAGCCGCAGGCGGGTCAGGGGGCCGAACTCCGCTGTGCTGGCCAGGCGCAGGCGCACCTCCAAGTCACCGCCCGGCAGGCTGGCGCCCGGACCGGCCGAACTCCCATCACCCCGCACCTCCAGGTCGATCGAGGGTCCATTTGATATGAGGCAGCGGCCCTCAGACAACGCCGACATTATGCCCGCCTGGTCCCCTGGCTTGACACCCAGGACGCCGGTGCGGCAACTGCCCAGGGTCATGCCGTCGCGCTCGGTGAGGTAGACGAACGGCAGGCCGATCACCCGGAAGCGGTTGAAATCGCCGTGTGAGTCGCTGCCGGCGTAAATGTAAGTGCGTTCGCCCTGGAGCAGCAGCCGTATCCAAGCGCCCAGGCCGTGCCAAAAACCCGCGTCCAGGCGGCCGTTCATAATCTGCAGACCGGCAATACCCGCTGTGGCCAGGTCTGGGGCCGACCAATTGTCGCGCCCGATTACCAGCCGTTGCAGCCAGGGCACCGGTTGATAGGGATGGGCGGCAATTACCACTGCCGGTGACTGCGCCGTGGCGGTGAGCTCCGTCAGGTTTAGCTCGGATGGCCGTCGCAGGACACGCTCACCGCCATCACCTGAGCCGGGCAGGAAATGGGGGTGATCCAGCACCAGGGCATGCACGTTGCGGCCCCGGCTATTGCGCACTGAGAGCTCCTCGCTGGGCAGCAGCAGGGCGGCGCTGGACTCCCGGTTCAGTTCGGCCATCCGGCGGCGGGAAGTGTGCCATTTGGTCAGCTCGGGGTCGGTCAGGCGCCAGCTGCCGATCCGGTCGTCCAGGTCGTAGGAATGGTCGGTGACCGCCACGAAGCCCAGCCCCAGGGCAGTGGCCGCCGCCCGGGAAGCCTCCAACGGCGCGCCAAACTCGATGGCATCCTCGGTGAGGCCGCTGTGATGGTGCAGGTCACCCCACACAACCCCCTGTCCTGGTAAGTGGTCTGCCGCAAGATATGTACTCATAGGAGCCTGAGGCAGGCCCGGCAGGTTGTGCGTGGTGCAGCTGCGCAGTCTGCCCCGGCAGCGAGAGCGGGATATCA
>JACZSB010000075.1 GCA_022574435.1 Fidelibacterota bacterium | reverse complement strand
ACCAGGTGAGGCCCCAGCGCCGGCTGAACTTGGCCCGCAGCGAGTCCAGAGTTTGGTCCGCCGGGTCGCTGGAGTGCAGGATCGCCAGGGCGCCGGTGCCGGTATACTCCGGATACAGGTCAATGCTGCCCTCGGTGATGGCGGTAAAACTGGTGAAGGTCCCCTGCAGGCCGAAGCGGCGCTCCACCGTAAGGTCGGTCTCCGCCTCGATGAGCTGGGCCATCAGCTCCGCCAGCACGTAGGACTCGGTGAACGGTTTGCTGCCAATGACGATAGTCTGGCTATGCAGGTGTGGCGCCCCTAACAGCAGACCCGCCAGTAGCGCCAGGATAACTCGCCCGCTGGTCACTGGCTGCCCCCCTCCATCAACTCCGCCGCCATCAGCCGCCGGATAAACTCGGACTTTGGCGCCCGGCGCAGCTCGGCGGGGGTATCCACCTGTTGCAACTGCCCATCCACCAGCACAGCGATGCGATCCGCCATGCGAAAGGCCTCGGGCAGGTCGTGGGTGACCAGTAAGGTGGTGGTATGTACTTCGGCCAGGATGCGCAACAGTTCCTGCTGCAACTGCGCCCTGAGCAGCGGGTCGAGGGCGCCGAACGGCTCGTCCATGAGCAGAATGCCCGGTTTCAACGCCAGGGCCCGGGCCACCCCCACTCGCTGCGTCTGCCCACCGGACAGCTCCCGGGGGAAACGCTGCCGGTACTCACCAGGGTCCAGGGCCACCAGCTCCAACAGCTCGTTCACCCGCCGGTCAATCTCCCCCGCGCCCCAGCCCATCAGTCGTGGTAAAAGCCCCACGTTGGCCGCTACCGTCCAGTGGGGAAACAGCCCCACCTCCTGGATGACGTAGCCGATGGAACGCCGCAGGGCCAGCAGATCCCAGGTGGCCACCGAGCGGCCATCCACCAGGACAGTGCCGCTGGTAGGCTGCACCAGGCCGTTGACCAGCTTCAAGGCAGTGGTCTTGCCGCCACCACTGGGACCGATGAGCACCACCGTTTCCCCGGCCTCCACCGCCAGGGTCAATCCTTGCAACACCTCGGTCTGGCCGTAAGTTTTAGAAGCTGTCTGGAATTCGATCATCTTAATAATTTGGCTTGGTGCTCAGTTGCTTCCGGCCCGCAGCGCCCAACCGTTGCGGTTTAAATTTATTACACTTTCCCCGGCACTTCTACCATCCTTAGCTTTGGTCCCACCCACCGCGGTAATTTATGACTAACCTGCAAACTCTCAGCACTAATGGCCGCTGCACTGTAGAGGCCCTACCCCCTCTGCACATTTTACAATCGGTGCAGTCTGCCGTGCGAACGGGGCTGTCGGCACATCCTAAACAACTGCCGCCTTTCCTGCTGTACGACCACCGCGGCTCAAACCTGTTCGAGGAGATCTGCCGGCTCCCGGAATATTACTTGACTCGCACCGAGCAAAGCATACTGGAGCGCTGCGCTCCCGAACTGGTGGCCCGTTTCAGCCGGGACATGGACTTGGTAGAATTTGGCAGCGGCAGCTCAATCAAGACTCGCACACTGTTGGACGCCCTGTTCTCCAACGGGCACCGCCCCACCTATCGTCCGGTGGATATCTCGCACACTATGCTGAATGCCTCCACCACGGCCCTGGTGAGCGAGTACCCCGAACTGATGATCAAGGCGATCGTCAGCGACTATGGCCGCGGTCTGGAGGAAATCAGCCGGCAGCGCGAGAGGCAAAAGGTCTTCCTGTTCCTGGGGTCCAACCTGGGCAATTTTACGCCTCTGGAAGCAGTGGATTTTCTGGCTGGGGTGCGCCGGGCCATGACAGGGGATGATCTGCTCCTGCTGGGAGTAGACCTGGTGAAGCCCCTGGCGGTGCTGTTACCGGCTTATGATGACGCCGCCGGTGTGACCGCCGCCTTCAACCGCAATCTGCTGGTGCGCCTCAATCGCGAACTGGGGGCCGATTTCCGGCCGGAATGTTTCCGCCACGAAGTACGTTGGAATCAGGAAGTCCAGGCGGTGGAAATGCATCTGGCCAGTGAGGGCGATCAGCTGGTCAGCTTACCGGCAATTGACTTGAAAATATCTTTCCTGGCCGGAGAAACCATCCATACCGAAAGCAGTCACAAGTATACTTCCGCCAGTCTGGCGCAGCTCTGCGCTGAGGCTGGTTTGGCCGTGGAGCGCTCCTGGAGCGACCCGCAGAATTGGTTCGCCTTGAACATGATCGTACCCAGCTAGCCACTGCACCCGGTGTATGTGTCCTGGCGCATGGCTTTGGACTTTATTAATTCTTAATATTGCAGGCTTGGCAATCTCGAGCGGCTGTCGTATGACTGGCAGTCGCCACTTTTCGGAAAATGGGGGTCAGTTGACCAGCTTGGAGGGAGCGTCGAACGACCGATGGCTGCAAAGATAACTCTGATACAGGGTGATATAATCCATGAGAAAGTGGATGCCATCGTCAACGCCGCCAACATAACCTTGCTGGGCGGCGGGGGTGTGGACGGGGCCATCCATAAGGCGGCGGGCCCTGACCTGTTGGCGGAATGCCGCACCCTGGGGGGCTGCATGACCGGCGAGGCCAAGATCACCAAGGGTTATAAACTTGAAGCCCGGTATGTCATCCACACCGTGGGCCCTATCTGGCGCGGCGGGTATAACAACGAGCAGGAACTGCTGGAATCGTGCTACACCGCCTCGCTGGAATTGGCGCTGGCGCACGATATCAAGTCCATCGCTTTCCCGGCCTTGGCTGTAGGGTTGCATGGTTTCCCCATCAGCCGCGCCACACCCATCGCGGTGGCGACGATCCAGGCTTTCCTGAAAAAGAATCCGCCCCTGGAGGAAATCCGGTTCGTCTGCTTTACCGCCTCGATAGCCGCCGTTTACGACCAGGAACTACGACACCGGAAAATTCAGTTCGTGCGCCAGCAAGTCTGAGTGGCATCCTTATTACGCAGCTAATTGCGGCGCCTCTGCCCTCCCGTTTTTGACCCCCACCTCAGGCCGGAGTGAGCTGCAAGTGCAGTTTCCGTTGGCGCGGACCATCGAATTCGGCGAAGAATATCCCTTGCCAGGTGCCCAGCATCAGGTCCCCGTGTTCCACCAATACCTGGATAGAGCACCCTACCAGGCTGGACTTGATATGCGCAGCCGAGTTGCCTTCCCGGTGGCGGTAATTGTCATCGAATGGGATGACTTTATTGAGCTCCTTGGTCAGATCAGTGATCACATCCGGATCGGCGTTCTCGTTGATTATGATCCCGGCGGTGGTGTGCGGCACGAACAGGGTCAGCACCCCACTGGCGAAGTGCTGCCCCCGCAGCCATTGCCGCACTTGGGAGGTCACCTCCACGAATTCCACCTGTTGCCGGGTGGCGACAGAAAGTGTGTTCATAGTTCAAGTTAAGCAGCGGGCGTCAACGGTCCAAGGGTGGGCCACCCTGCTGCCGGGCTGATAAATCGGACGGTCGGGAGATTAAATCTGGTGCAACAGGGAGTTGGTGAAGAGCAACAGCAAGAATGTATAGACGCCGAGAAACAGCACCGCCCAGGTGGCTTTGTTTTCCGGCAAATCTGTGGTAGGCCTGGAGACTCCGTTCATTATATCCTCCTGATAGAATACCGGCTTCAGCCGCCCCAACTCGGCTTTACGAGATTCATTCGACGCCCTGGCCGTAGCCTACAGGCGAGGCCCCGTCAGATAAAGGTTCCCGGTTTTTCCGCCTTCGGCCGGGCCATTGACAGCATCGTTCTCAGTGACAGAGGTTAGACCCCCGGTACCAACGTGCGCTATAGGGAAAGTCCTGAAAATGCCATGGAGATAACCCTACACCTAGAATGAGAAATATGGCCGGTGTTGGGCGCTGGGATTCAAATTCTAGAGGGGAGTACCGGATGGAAGGCTGGCGGTTTGATTGGGATTAGATTTGACACCGGTCTTTGGCGGGAATACATTTGTACTCATTGGGAACACCGGGTACCAGGCTATAACAAATCACCGCGCGCTACGTCCAGTCAAGTCACAACCGAACATGGCTGACCACGACTTGAGCATCGAACCGGCCGTGGCCGGCGACCTAGCGGCCATCGTGCAGTTGTTGGGGCGCAGTGGCCTGGAGGCGGACGGCTTGGAGCAGCACCTGGACACCACCCTGGTGGCCCGCCGGCATAGTCAACTGGTGGCCAGCGCCGGCTTGGAGCTTTACGGCCGGCAGGCATTGTTGCGATCGGTGGTAGTGGCGCCCCAGCTCCAGGGCACCGGCCTGGGCCGCCGCATGACCGGCCAGGTCCTGGCCCTGGCGCAGACCCGGGGCATTACCCGGGTTTACCTGCTCACCGAAACGGCCCGGGAGTTCTTCGCCCGCTTCGGGTTCCGCCTGATGGAGCGCGCCGATGTACCCGTTAAGGTCCAGTCATCCCAGGAGTTCTCAATGGCTTGTGCCAATAATGCCGTGGGCATGTGGGCTCCCTTGGAAAACGTTCTCCACGGCTTCAAATAAGCCCGGCCCTAGCCCCAAGCCCGTAGCCCCAAGCCCCTAGTTACGAGTCTCTTGTTTCCGCTTCCAACCTCGCCATTGGCGGGATTCCATCTAGTATCGAGCCTCGCCCTCCAGTGCCAGATAGCCACCTCGGATCGGCAGAACGATGCGCTGGTTTATGAGCTTTATGATTAACCCCACAAGGAAACAGCCACCGTGGAAGGACCGTAGGGGCGCAATGCATTGCGCCCTCTGAAGACGAATGATGGATCTTGCTCCGCCTGCGCCTGGAAAATTTCTGAACCGAACCAGCCCCCCTAGATCTCATTCCCCATTGTTCGCCAAGCGGCAAGAAAAACCTGGCGCAGGTTGATCGCTGATTGTAATATTGTACCGACCGGTGGTCTAGACCGGGAGTCAGTCTAGACCATGAGTCTGCAATACACAAGGAGGTTGGCTTTGGCCCGGGTACTCAAAGAATACGACCAACGGAAAAACGAAATCCTCGACGCGGCCCAGGAACTGTTCTACTCCCGGGGATACGAGCAGACACCGGTGAACAGCATCATCGAAAAAGTGGGGATCTCCAAAGGGACCTTCTATCACTACTTCCAGTCCAAGGAACAGTTGCTGGACAGCCTGGCGGAACGGGTCACCAATCAGGTTCTAGCGCATCTCGAAAAAATGCTGGACAAACCCAACCTGGATGCCATCGCCAAGCTGAACCTCATGTTCGCCGGTTCCGCCAGCTGGAAGGCGGCCAACAGGGAGGTCATTATTGCCCTCATGAATGCTATGTATAATGATAACAATTTACTGATGCGCAAAAAGATCAATACTCGTACCATCGCCGCTGCCAGCCCCTTGATGGCCAGGATTGTTCATCAAGGCATAACTGAAGGCGTGTTCAACACCAGCTTTCCTGATGATATCAGCGAGATGTTATTCCAGCTTATGACTGGCTTCGGCGAGAAATTCGCCGAAATTTTTCCTACGTTGGAGGAGCACCCCGAAAACAAAGCCCAGATCATAAAAATCCTGGAGATGTACCAGGATGCCATCGAGCGCTTCCTGGGGGCGCCGCGCGGTTCCATAAAACTGGGATCGCGGGCAGCGCTGGAGAAGATCATCGGATGAACCTGCGACCATGTGCGCTCCTGGCCGGCCTGCTCTGGCTGCCGGTTGCCACCTGGGCCGGTCAACCGCTCAGGCTGCAAGGCCAGCTCTGGGCCACTATTACCGGGGGCGACGATCCGGCGCCTGGCTTTAGGCCACATGCGGAACTGGTAGGCTATATCCCCACTCTGTCGCTGGCCCGAGAGCTGCCTCGTGGTAGACTCATCGACCTGGAGTGGGCCTATCGCGCCGGCTGGGCCGCCACCGGTCTTGACTCCACCGGCTCGACTACGACGTTTGGCCGCCACCACCGTCTGTGGGCCCGCTATTCGTCCCCGGCCCTGGAGGCCCGCTTCGGTCTGCAGAAGATCGCCTTCGGCCCGGGCCGGATACTGCGCCCCCTGGCCTGGTTCGACAATATCGATCCCGAGGACCCCACCAACCAAACCGATGGGGTAAATGCTCTCCGGCTGCGTTTTTTCCCCAGTGCTAACCTGGCCCTTTGGTCCTGGGTTGTGATCTCCGATCAATGGCAATATTATTCCCCGGGCGTCCGCCTGGAAGCGGCCCTGCCGCTGGGTGAGGTGGGTTTAACTTGGTACGACCAGCGCCAGTCAGGATTCCACAGTCTGGGGCAGATGCCCGTGGCGCCACTTTGGGGGCATAACCGGCGATTGGCCCTTGACCTGCGCTACGATGGCCTGATTGGACTATGGACCGAAAGCTTCCTAGTATTGCCCCGCGCGGCTCCGCAGAATCCCGGCCGGCAACTATTCATCATGCTGGGGGGCGATTATACCTTTGGGATCGGCAATGGCCTGTATATAATGCTGGAACAATTGTGGCTGCCCGCAGCTGATGATGATCCCTCTGGCGGTCAACAACTGGCCGCCTTACTGGCCAGCTGGCCTTTAGGATCGTTTGATCAACTGATGGTAATTTTATACCACGACTGGGATAGCAGCCGGACCTACAGCTATTTCCGGTGGGCCCGGGTTTATGACCGTACCAGTTTCAATATCATGGTTTCCCGGAACCCCCGGCGATCTGATTATGGCAATCAGTTTTTAGACCCCAACCTGGCAGGTTTTGGCACTTCTTTGAACTTCATGCTGGTTTATAACCATTAGGTAAGAGGATCTATTGATGGACAACAAGCACATCGTCGAAATACGTAACCTGGTGAAGCACTTCCCCATGGGCGGGGACCACTTCCTGGCCTTAAAGGGTATCAGCCTGGATTTCGCCGTGGGCGAATTCACCGGGTTGGTGGGGCCCTCCGGCTCCGGCAAGACCACCTTGCTCAATATAGTGGGGGGGCTCGATTCACCCTCTGAGGGCCAGGTCACCGTTTTGGGCCACAACCTGGCCGGCACCAGCCATAAACAGCGGGCCGAACTGCGCCGCCTGCACATGGGCTTCATATTCCAGACCTATAACCTGCTGCCCGTCTATACCGTTTACGAAAATGTGGAGTTTCCCCTGCTGCTCAACGGTGTGCCTGCTGATGAGCGCAAGCGGCTCGTGACCCGGGCCATCGAGTTGGTCGGGCTTTCGGACAAGTTGGGTTCCCGTCCGGCACAACTTAGTGGCGGCGAGGGGCAGCGGGTGGCTATCGCCAGGGCCATTGTAAAGGAACCAACACTGGTTCTGGCCGATGAGCCAACGGCCAATCTGGACGCTGAAAATTCTCACCACGTTATGAAGATTCTGGTCAGCCTCAACAAAGAACTATCCACCTCATTCATATTTGCTACCCACGATGAGAAAGTCATGGCGTATCTGCACCGGATTCTTAATTTGGTGGACGGCAAGATCGTAAAAGATGAACTAGTGGAGAATCCCGAACTTAAGGGCTAGTACCATGCTGACATTCAAACTGGCCTTAAAAAACCTGATGGGAGCCGGTACCCGCACCTGGCTGAATGTGTTCGTCACGGCCCTCTCATTTATCCTGATCATCCTCATGACCGGGATGTATCAGGGTATGGATGCCCACGCCAAGCAGGTCACCATCGATAGTGAGATTGCCGGCGGCGCTTACTGGCACCCCCTTTATGATCCCACCGATCCATTTACCCTTGAGGATGCGCATGCCGTACCGCCGCCACGGGTGGTTGACCTGGTTGACGCTGGCCAGGCAGTGCCTGTGTTGGTAGCTCAGGCGGCCATTTATCCCAACGGACGAATCATGCCGGTGGTGATGAAAGGCATCTTGCCCCAGCAGGATATCATCAGCTTGCCATCGGCAAAACTGGCCGAATACGACGGACCATCCATTCCGGTGATTATTGGCAGAGGTATGGCCAAGAGAGCCAACCTGAACCAGGGCGATACATTCACTATCCGCTGGCTCGATGCCAGTCGTACTTACGATGCTGATGAAGGTATTGTGGTCCATATCATGAGTACCGAGAATATCAAGATCGATTTCGGCCAAATCTGGATACCACTTGACCGTGCCCAGGCCATGCTCAGTATGGCTGGAGAAGCCACCTACGTGAGTTATGCGCAAAATCTTGAGCCATTGGCGGAAACCGATGGCTGGATTCATCGGGATGTGGGCTATCTGACCCGCGACATGACGGCAATGATCGAGGCCAAGCAACCGGGTACCAATGTACTTTTCGCCATTCTGCTGGCCCTGGCCGCCATGGGGATTTTCAACTCCCAGATGCTCTCCATTTTCAGGCGGCACAAGGAAATCGGTACCCTCATGGCGCTGGGCATGACCCGCTCCAAGGTGGTGGGGCTGTTTACCACTGAAGGGGGCCTGAATGCATTTCTGGCGCTCATCATGGCGGGCGTCTTAGGCGGTCCCCTATTCTATCTGACTGCCACATACGGCATCCCGTTACCTCTGGATTATAGCGAAATGGGATTGATTATCGCCAGCCGCCTCACACCGATCTATCCCCTGGCGCTATTTGTCAGCACCACCATATTGGTATCGATCATTGTGACCATAGTTAGTTATTTGCCATCGCGGCGCATCGCCAGGATGAAGCCTACCGAGGCTTTGCGGGGAAGGGTTTCATAATGTTTGGATTTTTACTAAAAGGTATCTGGCGTGACCGTTCCCGGAGCCTGTTCTCGGTCATTATCGTCGCCGGTAGTGTAGCGCTGGTGCTGATTTACCGCGGCCTAATTGCCGGTGTGTTTGATGACATGCTCAGGAATACCGCCGTGCTGCTCACAGGGCATACCAAGGTGATGACCAAAGCATATGCGGAAGAATCAGAGCAGATGCCCAATGATCTGGCGCTGCTGGGTGTAGATGCAATCATGGCTGAGCTGGGCGAACAATATCCGGATATGTTCTGGTCGCCGCGCATCCTGTTTGGCGGCCTGCTGGATATCCCCGATGAGCATGGTGAGACCAAGACACAAGGGCCCATGATGGCCTTTGGCATTGATCTGTTGTCAGTGGACTCGCGGCAAGCGGAAATCTGGGATCTGGATGCGCGGGTGGTAGCCGGCCGTTTCATTGCAGAACCGGATGAAATATTGTTGAGTGTCAAGTTCGCCCAACGGTTGCAAGTTGAGATAGGTGAGACAGCCACATTCATCGGGTCAACCATGAACGGGGCCTTCACAACGCACAACTTCACCATTGTGGGCTTGTTTTCGCTAGGCATGGGCAACCAGGATGCGTCCATGGCCATTGTGGATATCGAGGGCGCCAGGCTGGCGCTTGATATGCAGGATGCGGCTTCTGAGATTATGGGCTTTTGGCACAATATGCGCTATGATGATGATTTTGCCGTGGCCCGCAAAAATGAGTTTATAGCAGCCCACACAGGTGACGATATCTTCGGCCTGACCATGTTGGCGCTTCGGGATCAAAATCTCATGGGAGCGATGGTTGATTTTTCTAAATCGGCCGGGCTGATCATCATATCGGTGTTTATGGCCATTGTCGTCGTGGTGCTCTGGAACCTGGGACTCATGAACGGGCTGCGGCGATATGGCGAAATCGGGATTCGCTTGGCTCTGGGTGAATCGAAGGGCCATGTCTATCGCTCCATGATCATGGAGGCGGCGATGATCGGTGTTATCGGTACTATTATCGGTAGCGTTATCGGCGTCGCCTTGGTCTACTACTTGCAGGAGGTGGGCCTCGACTACTCCGCGGCCATGGAGAATATAAATTACCCCATGTCCAGTATTATGAAAGGCCGGGTCACGCCTGATCTATTCTATATCGGCTTCATTCCCGGTGTATTTGCCACTGTGCTGGGGACCATGCTGGCGGGACGCGGTATATACAAGCGTGAAATGGCCCAGTTATTTAAGGAGTTGGAAACGTGAGTAAAATCTTGCTCAACAGTA
>JACZSB010000074.1 GCA_022574435.1 Fidelibacterota bacterium | reverse complement strand
CTGGTCCGGGAGGGCGACCCCGTGGAGCTGGCGGCGCGCTATAGCGACATGGGAGCCGACGAGCTGGTCTTTCTGGATATCTCCGCCACCGTGGATGCCCGCAAGCATGTGGTGGAGTTGGCCCAGCGGGTGGCCCGGGAGGTTTTCATACCCTTCACCATTGGCGGCGGCATCCGGGCGGTGGATGACATGGAAGCGCTGCTGGCCGCCGGGGCCGATAAGATCGCCGTCAACACCGCCGTTCTGGCCGACCCGGAGTTCATCACCCGCGGGGCCGACCGCTTCGGCAGCCAGTGCCTGGTGGTGGCCATCGATGTGAAGCGCAGCGCCCCAAATAGCTGGGAGGTCTATTCCCACGGCGGCCGCCGCCCCACCGGCCGGGAGGTGGTGGACTGGGCCCGGGAAGTAGCCGAACGGGGGGCCGGTGAGATTCTGCTCACAAGTATTGACGCCGACGGCACACAAGCCGGCGTCGACCTGGAGATTACCAGCCAGGTCAGCGATGCGGTATCTATTCCGGTTATAGCATCGGGGGGTATCGGCACCCTGGACCACTTCCGGCTGGCGCTGGAAGAAGGCCGGGCCGACGCGGTGTTGGCGGCCTCGGTCTTTCACCGGGGCAAGTTCACTTTTGACGAGGTTAAGGATTATCTGCACAGCGCCGGTATTCCGGTGCGGCTTACAGGAGCAAAATCATGATAGTTGAGCCTGGCGACATCAACGATTTGAAATATAACGCCGACGGCCTGATCCCCGCCATTGTTCAGGACCGGGAGAATCTCGAAGTGCTGATGCTGGCCTATATGAATGCGGAGAGCCTGCGGATTACCCTGGAAGAGGGCCGTACCTGTTTCTGGTCGCGCAGCCGGCGGGTGCTGTGGCGCAAGGGCGAAACCAGCGGCCACATCCAGCGCATCCACTCCGTCGCCACCGACTGTGACCGCGATACACTGCTGATCCAGGTCGACCAGGAAGGTGTGGCCTGCCATACCGGTGCGCGCAGTTGCTTTGATTAGGCTGCGGTGGCCGGCCGCCAAAAACGGGACAGCTACTGCTCAAATTTGTGGTGAGCCATTAGCGCCAGATAACTGGTGACAATGGTTCCGATGAAATAGTGGCCTTTTAGCGCTATCCTCTCCACTAGGTGATCTGCCGGCAGCGGTGCTCAATCTTGACTCAAATCGAATAGGGTCTGCAGCCGCCGCTGATATATTTCGAATAACTTCCATCGAATAATTGGGATATCGGTTAGGATTTCGGTCGGGAACCGGTATATTTCCACTTCCGTTTCCGCTCTAGCCTGAAAAATACTTGGCTCTCCAGTCAGTACCGCCTCCTCGCGGAAAACATCACCTTCCAGGAGGGTGGCTATTTTCTTTTCATCCACCGATAACTCCACTATTCCGAAACTGACCATGTAAAGCTCATCTTGATTCTCCTTTGGGAAACGGTAGCGTTCCTCAAATCTGCTCTGTGACATAACCGCAGCTAACTTAGTCTGCAAAGGATATGAGAGGGCCTCGCCAAACAGGTAGGATTTTTGCAATAGCGTGCGCAAATACTGGAGCTCCAGCGTCCGTTCCAGCAGGCCACACTCTTTGATAAAATCGATGTATTGCTCGGTTGGGATGCAGAGGGCCTGAGCGTAGCCCTTAGCCTGGTAAGTCTCTTTTGAGTTTTGGTCCATCAAGCCCGATAGTTCACCAATTAGTGCCCCGGCCGAGAGAATATTATTAATCCCGGTGTGGATCATTTCGACACTACCGCCGATCACCAGGTAAACATACTCGGTCACCAAATAGGGCTCCACCAGCACGGTTCCCGGTTCAAAAGTCGTAATAGGATTAGCCAGCAAAGCATCCAACTGTTCCTTGCCGGCTTCGGGAAAATAGGTTTTAAGATATTTCTCAGCGAACTGCTTAGTAAAATCATCGTCACTGGAGATGATAATATCCGTCGCTCCGAATTCGGCCCGGTAGCCGATCTGTTTCTGCTGCTCGGTTAACGGTTTGGCAGTATGCGCAAAAGTAATTTTATCAGACGGGTCGTTGCGGAAATCCTCCGCGTTCCCATGAATTAATTCACCACCGATATCAATCTTCTTAAGATTCACCGCTTCAAGATATTTCTCTGATATTTCATTAAAATACTCACGGCTGATCCCCATATCGTTCTCATCTTCGGTAATCATATCTTCCAGCGCACGCATGGAGATAATATCAGCCAGATGGGCATACGATCCGGTTTTGCCATTGCGACTGGTACGGAAAAAGAAAATGTTGGTTTCCACCGGGTGGGGACTGATAATCGGTTTCACCTCAATAGAACCAATATCATTCCATTGGTCGGATACCAAGTCGTGGACATCGAATAAATGATGAAACTCACCCTCATCCACCCCTGCCAGGGCAGCCAACTTTTTCTGGACCGACGCCCTAACCAGGGGAGTGGCATAATACTTGAGGCGTTTTTCCGAGTTTGCCAGGGTGGTAAGGCCGGCAAAGTGGTCATCATGGGCATGGGTATGAAAGATGCCCTCCAGCTCATTCACACTTATTCCCAGAGCCTCCAGAATCAATCCAATATGGGGTCCTGCGTCTATCAGGTAGAATCGGCCTTGGTCAATTAATATAGAGGCCATACTTGGCCGGCTTGAATCCCAGCCGTCGCCGTTTCCGGAATGGGCAATTCCAAAATAATTTCTATCAATGTGATGGTACTCTAGTAAATACGGCAGGGTATACGCACTTTCGGGCGGCAGATTCAGGTCTACCGTTACCGCTTCATCCTTATAACTGAATTCGTATATATTCATCCCGCACCGCCGGATCATCACATCATTGCGGACCGGCGTGGGGTGCTTGTCGACCACCAGAGAGTCCAGGAGGTCTTCGGTGGGATGGATTGCCCCGAAAGCGAATTTCAATTTCAGCCGCATCATCTGATGGGCTGTTTCGGGAGCAATACCGGTGGCGATGATTTCTTCTTCAGAAATCAGGCCATAATTGCCACGGCGGATATATTGCAATTGGGCCGTAATTTGGTTCTTGGCCCCCATGAGCAGGGGCCGAACGCCGGTGTTGTTGGGGTGGTTTGGTAGGATCATGCCCTGTAGATACAGCATCTGGAGGACCGGGAATTCAGCTAGATTGCCGAAGCTACCCCGTTGAATCAAAATATCGGATAGAAGAATGGCATTGGGACCGGTCTCAAATTGGACGTCGCCTATTTTCTTTTTGACGATGAGTCCCTTTTTCATCAAGTGTTTTACGCTGTCGGCAGGGCATCCACATAGGATTTTAAGATCGGCCTCCGGGATCGCCACCCAGTGAATTCCATCTGCAATTTGAATATGTTCGATCTTTGGCAAATGCTCTCCCAATTATTTTCCCCCGATTTGCAGGTCCGAATTAGGCCGATCAGCTTCACTGAAAATAATGGTTGGCAGTCGCAATTCCAAGGATTCGATTGGTCGAATAGAGTTTTCCGGCAGAGGGCGAAAGTTTGACTGCACGGCTTAACCGCATCCCAATGTCACCGCCTTCCTTAGCAAATGAGATGATTTTTGATCCTAGCACGTACCAGGCGGTTGTTGCGGGGCAAGGAAATATTAACAGACCAAGTTTTCACTTGTTAACTTTGACGGTAGCGCAAGCACTGGGGCTGGATAGGTGGTAATGCCCATTCGACACTGGGTGGTTTTGTCAGAAAATTGCCCAACATCTTACCACTTTAATTTTTCCAATTGTTGTGGCTTGCACAATTCTTAGACTCCAATCAGGGGATCGTGATGAAGCGATTGATAGCGCGTCAACCATTATTTAATGCCAGGGAAGTAGTAACGGCATACGAACTCATTCTCAGTTTTGACACTGCACAGTTGCTGTCCGGCGAAGTCAAGAAGGAGGAATTGCCCGACAACATCCGTCTCAGCCTCTACGGGTCTGAGGATTCTAGCGATGAGAAAATAGTGGATGTATGCATCGATATTACTCCAGAAATCTTACTGGGGTCGGATATCCAGCGATTATCAAAAAAGAGTGTTATTCTGTACCTTCGTGAGCCGTTCAATTCCAAGCCAGAGCACCTATCCGCACTCCAGAGTTTGAAGGCAGATGGGTTCCGCGTTGGATTGGGGTCATTTGCCACCGACGATAAGTATTTTGAGACAGTAAAATTGGCCGATCAGTTGGTGGTAGATTTTAGAGGAAAAAGCGAGTCGGAATTGCGTTTGGTGCCAAACTGGTGCAAGAGCTACAATATAAAGACCGTTGCCCATAATTTAGAGACCCGAGCCGCGTTCGAGCTGGCCAGAAAACTTGAATATAACTCCTTCCATGGTCCATTTTTTCATAAAGCTGAATACGTCGCTAAAGAAGCTGTCCCCGGTTTTAAACTGAATTACCTGCGCCTCCTGCAAGAAATCAATGATAGCGACATCAGTTTCGATAAACTCGAGCGGATCATCAAGCAAGATGTCTCTCTCACTTACGGCCTGCTGAAGTATATCAACTCAGCAGCTTTTGGACTGCGCATGGAAGTTGAATCGATAAAACACGCCCTGACTCTGCTGGGCATCATGCTGGTTAAAAGATGGGCTACCATGGTGGCTATTGCCAATATTGGCAAAGGGCTGCCGGTGGAGGCATTAGTTACTTGTATGGTCCGGGGAAAATTTCTGGAGGAATTGGGCCATAAGTTAGGCCATGCTCAAAGGGGGGACGACCTGTTCTTCATGGGTATCTTTTCCTTGATCGACCTGTTCTTCAGCCGGCCACTGGAGGAAATCCTTGAGGAAATGCCCATCAAGGCCGATATCAAGGCGGCCATCCTCGGTGATGGGGGGCAATTCGCCGAGCTTCTATCCATGGTCAAAGTTTACGAAGATGGCGATTGGAAGCCTTTGCTTGCTAGCGCGTCCAAACTCGGAGTGAGTGAGGACCATATAGCCGGTTTATACTTCGATGCTCTGGATTGGACCCAGAATTTATTCGGCTCCTCCTGACCAAGCCGCGACGCCGGGAAAATCCTGAGCTTCTGTGAAGGGCGTATCGCGCGTTTCGAAACACCTCGCGAAGTGATTTTCGTGAATCAACTGCCACGCAATGCGATGGGCAAAGTCGAGAAGCAAGCGTTACGCGAAATGGTGCTGCAGGCCGCAGCTGACAAAAATCAACAAGCGACGGGCTAGCAAAGTGAGTTTGAAAATCGGCATAGACGTCGGCGGCACATTCACGGATTTCCTGGTTGCCTGGGACCACAAAGCGCCCGAGATATACAAGGTGCTATCAACCCCGGATGACCCGTCCATCGCCGTCATGCAGGGCCTGAACGAGATTGCCGCCGCCCAGGAACCCGCAACAAGCGTCAATGACTTGCTGGGATCGGTGGACAGCATTGTCCACGGTACCACCGTTACCACCAATGCCACCCTGACGCGGACCGGTGCGAAGTCGGGACTGATTACGACCAGGGGCGTTCGCGATGCGCTGGAGATGCGACGTGGTATCCGCGAAGAACAATACAACAATCGCTACACCAACATGGAGCCACTGGTGCCGCGCTATTTGCGCGTCGGTGTCGGCGGACGCCTGCGGCGCGACGGCAGCGAGATCGAAGCTTTGAAGTTGCAGGATGTGGACGAAGCTATTGAGCTTTTCAAAAGCGAAAAGGTCGAAGCAATCTCGATTTGCTTCATGAACGCTTTTGCGAATCCAGAGCAGGAGCAGGCAGCGGCGGAGCGTGTACGCCAGGCGCTGCCCGATGTATACCTGACGGTTTCCACCGACCTGTTGTCGGCTATCCGCTTCTACGAACGTATCAGCACCACGGCGTTGAATTCCTACGTCGGCCCGATCTTAAGTCACTACCTCGAGCAACTGACCGGAAGACTGGAGCAGGACGGTTTTAGGGGCCTGTTGCTGATCATGCAATCCAACGGCGGCGTCATGGCGCCCGAAGTGGCGCGTCAGAATGCCGCGCTTACGCTTTTATCGGGGCCGGCCGGCGGCCCCGGCGCAGGCCTCGTGTACGCCAGCGCACATGATCAGAAGAAGTGCATCGTGATGGATATGGGCGGCACCAGTTTCGAGTCCGCCCTGGTGGTGGACAGCCCGGTCATGGTCAATGAAGGCCTTATCGATCGCCATCGCATCGCATTACCGATGCTGGGCATTCACACGATCGGCGCCGGTGGCGGATCGATCGGCTGGCTGGATGAAGGCGGTCTTCTCCGCATGGGGCCGCAAAGCGCCGGCGCCGATCCGGGACCGGCCTGCTACGGACGCGGTGGCACATTGCCGACCTGCACCGATGCCAACCTGGTACTCGGTTATCTCAATCCCGACTTTTTCGCCGGCGGAAAAATCAAACTGGACATGCATGCCGCCCGCGAAGCCATCGCCGAAGATATCGCCACGCCGCTGAAAATGGACATTGAGACGGCTGCGGCCGGCATGTACCGGGTCGTCTGCACCAACATGGCGCAGGGCGTGCGTGAGGTCACCATCAAACGCGGCTTCGATCCACGGGAATTCCCGATGGTGGTGGCCGGTGGCGCCGGCCCGATCCATTCCTGCCTGATCTGTGAAGAGCTCGGCATACCATTCCAAATTATTCCGCGCGAGTCATCCATTCTGTGCGCGGTCGGCATGCTGATGAGCGACCTCAAACATGACTTCGTGCGTACTTTCGTGGCACGCCTTGCTTCCGTTGACTGGAAGGCACTGCACGGTTTGATCGAGGAGATGATTGCCGAAGGCGCAGGACTGCTGGATGCCGAGCACATCCCGGAGCAGCATCGCGAATTTCGAGTCAAGTTTGACTGCCGCTACCTGAAGCAATACCACGAAGTCTCGTTCGAACTACCACGAAGCAGCGTCGCCGCCCACGATACCGCGGCCATTGCGACCGCATTTCACAAAGAACACAACCGCTTGTACGGTTATTCACTGGAAGACGAGGATATTCCCGTCGAACTCATCAACGTACGCGTGCAGGCAATTGGCATCACGGAAAAGCCAGCACTCACGGTGCAGGAGCGCGTTGCCGCGGACCCATCATCCGCGTTAAAGGGCGAACGACCCGCGTATATCCCGGGTGAACAGGCGTTCACGACGATACCGGTTTATGACGGGCATCAATTGACCCATGGGCAGCATCTTGAGGGCCCTGCGATTATCGAAGAAATCACTACCGCGATATTTGTCGGCGAGTCTTTCAATTGCCTGGTCGACAAGTTCGGCTCATTTGCGCTTTATCAGAAAGGTCGCGACGACCTGGTCGCAACAGCCCTGAACGGAGATCAATGATGAGTGACATCGACCCGATCCTGCTTTCCGTTTACGCACGCACCTTCAAGTCGATCACCGATGAGATGAGCATATCGGTGCAGAAAACCACGCGCTCGCCCATTCTGTGCGAAGCCATGGATTTCGTCACCGGACTTTACGACGCCGAGGGCAAGATGCTGGAGCAGACCGAGAATCTGCCGATTCTCGCCTTCTCCCTGGCGCCTGTCTGTAAATACCTGGTCGAATTCTTCGGCGAGGAGATCTATCCAGGCGACGTTATATTTCACAATGACGTCTTTTCGATGGGTAACCAGAACAATGACGTTGCTGTTTTCAAACCCGTCTTCTTCGAAGACCAACTGGTGGCCTGGGCGGCTGCCAAGGGGCACCAGGCCGATATCGGGGGAGCCGTGGCCGGCGGTTACAACCCTAACGCCACCGAGGTCTGGCAGGAAGCGCTGCGCATACCGCCGGTGAAAGTCTATGAAAAAGGCAAGCTGCGCAAAGACGTCTGGAACCTGATTTTCGCCAATATCCGGCTCGAAATCGTGCAGCACGACCTGCGTGCACAGATTGGTGCCTGCACCGTTGGCGAACGCCGCATGCAGGATTTACTGAAAAAGTACGGCAGGCAGAGCTTCGAATCGCACAAGAAGGCCTTGTTTGCCGCGACCCGCAAAATGATGGAGTCGGAAATCTCCAACATTCCCAAAGGAGTCTACTCGGGTGAGGGCTACGTTTATTTTGATGGGCACCATGAAGGCACCAAATTTACGATCCGCGTGACGATCACGGTAGACGACAACAAGATTACCTTCGACTACTCGGATACGGACGCCCAGACTGACGGCTTTGTGAACGGCACATTTACCTCCAGCGCCTCGGCAACGATTCTGACCTTCCTGCAGATGGTCAACCCGGATATACCACACAACGAGGGCATGGTTGGCCCGATCGAAATCATCATCCCTGAGGGCAAGATTCTCAACGCGAGTTATCCGAAAGCCACGACCTTCGGCAATCACCTCTGCCCGCCCAATGCCGACGCCATCATTCGCGCACTGGCGCCGGTGATACCGGAGCGCGTAACCGCCGGCTGGAACAACCTGCTGGCTTCCCTCACCACCGGCATCGATCCGGAAACCGGCGAGCAATACGTCGATATCGGCTTCATGGGCCTGAAAGGCGGATCAGGCGCGATGCAGGGCACCGACGGCTATGACCACATCGGCATGATCGATGCCTCGGGCGGCGTGCTCGATCAGGACTACGAGATGTTCGAGCAGCAGACACCACACTTGTTAATAAAGCACGAGTACATCACCGACTCGGCTGGCGCCGGCCAGTGGCGTGGCGGCCTGGGCGTTGAAACCGTGTTTGAAATCGGCTCCGAGGACACCCAACTGGTGATCTTCGGCGACGGTGATTTCGAACCGGCGTTCGGACTGTTCGGCGGCCATGACGGGACTCTCAATCAGATCAAACTGACTTATCCCGATGGCCGCGAGGTCATTCCGCGCAACAAGGATCTGATCATGGGCGTGCCAAAGGGCACGATTTACCACCAGGTCGCCGGCGGTGGTGGCGGTTACGGTGATCCGAGGAAGCGCGACCGGAAAAAATTGTTGGCCGAGATTCGTGACCGCGTGATCTCGCAGGACGCTGCTGACGAACTCTACGCATACAGGCAGGCAGGTTAGCGGTGGATTTCCGACTCTCAGAGGAACAACAAGCGGTGCGCGACAACTTCACACGCTTTGTCAACGAGCAAGTGGTACCGCGCGCCGATGAACTGGACCAGGCGCATGAGTTTCCCTGGGAGCCGTTCCGGCAACTCGGGGAACTGGGCTTATTCGGCATACGTTATCCGGAAGACGTCGGCGGAGCGGGCATGGACCTGGTTTCGTTTTGCCTGGCACTTGCCGAGATCGCGCGCGGATCGATGTCGCTGGCCGGCTGTGCCGCCATGCAATCCCTCATGGGCACCAAGTTTTTGCACATGCTCGGTAACGACGATATCCGCGAGCGCCTGTTCCGCCCTGCGTTGCAGGGGCAGAAGATCGGGGCGATTTGCATGACGGAACCCAACGCGGGGAGCGACCTGGGCGGCATCGCCACCCGTGCGGAAAAAGTCGACGGCGGCTATCGGCTCAACGGTCAGAAGATGTGGGTGACGTCGGCGCCGGTTGCTGACTTCTTCACCGTGTTCGCCAGGTCCGGTGAGGAAAACCTGCTGACAATCTTTCTGGTCGAACGGGATTTCGAGGGCCTGGAGGTGGGCCGGGCCATCGACAAGATGGGGGTCTGGGCCCTGCTCACCTCGGAACTGTCGCTCTCCGACTGTTTTGTGCCGGAGTCACACCGGCTCAGCAGGGAAGAAGGCGACGGCGAGACTCACCTGCGCCGCTTGTTGGCGGAGATCCGCATCATCACCGGCGCCATGGCATTGGGAGGCGGACGCGCAGCGCTTGAAGAGGCGATCCGCTACGCGGCAGAACGCAAACAATTCGGCAAGCCGATCAACCGCTTCCAGGCAATCCAGATCAAGCTGGCGGAGATGGCGACTGACATGGAAGCGGCTGAACACCTGGTGCTCTATGCGGCGTGGCGGAAAGACAACGACCTGCCTCATC
>JACZSB010000428.1 GCA_022574435.1 Fidelibacterota bacterium | reverse complement strand
GCGGTGGCGGGGCCTCGGCTCGCCAATACTTGAGCCTGCGCTAGGCTTGCCGAAGCGTGCCCGGGGCGAGACTCGAACTCGCACATCCATAAGGACACTAGACCCTGAACCTAGCGCGTCTACCAATTCCGCCACCCGGGCTGGGGGCCTGACCTGAAGGCCAAGGCGTAATTGCCGGCTCGAGCTTAGGGGCGTGCCCTTCCGGTGTCAAGGGGATTAACCTTGAAGGGTAATCGCCGGGCGGCCTAAATTCGTCGACCTTGGAGACCACATCCGGTAGGAAAATTATCGGCGCCAACCGCCGGGCGCGCCATGAATACCATATACTGGATAAGTATGAGGCCGGGCTGGTGCTGCAGGGGACCGAAGTCAAGGCGTTGCGGGAGGGCCGAGTAAGCCTCATCGAAGGCTTCGCCCGGTTCATGGGCGACGAGCTATACCTGGTAAACGTCCATATCAACCCGTACTCGCATACCGGCGGCAGCGGCCATGCCGCCCTGCGGGAGCGCAAGTTGCTGCTGGGCCGGCGGGAGCTGAGCAAACTGCGCAAGGCGACCCAGATCAAGGGGCAGACCCTGATCCCGCTATCAATTTATTTTCGCGGTGGTTGGGCGAAAGTGGAGTTGGCCGTCTGCCGGGGCAAGCAGCAGCACGACAAGCGCCAGGCCGTGGCCGAACGGGAGAGCAAGCGGCAGCTGGCCCGGACCATGAAAGAGCATAAATCAGTATAGTGGCATTTCCGAGCGTCAATGAACAGATGGACCTGCTGCGGCGGGGGGCGGAACAGATCATTCCTGAAGATGAGCTGGTCGCTAAGCTGGAGAGGTCGCTCAAGGATAATCGGCCGTTGAAAATCAAGCTGGGCTGCGACCCCAGCCGCCCGGACCTGCACCTGGGCCACGCGGTGGTGTTGCGCAAACTGCGGCACTTCCAGGACCTGGGTCACCAGGCTATCCTGGTGGTGGGGGATTTCACCGCCATGATCGGCGATCCTTCGGGACGGAATAAGACCCGGCCGGCCCTTTCCATTGAAGAGACCCGTAAGAACGGCAAATCCTATTACGAGCAGGCCACCAAGGTGCTCAGCAAAAAGCGGCTGCGCATCACCTATAACTCGGACTGGTTGGGCAAACTCGATTTCGCCGACCTGATCAAGTTTTCTTCCTACATCACCGTGGCCCGCCTGTTGGAACGGGACGACTTTGCCAAGCGGTTGCAGGAGCAGACCCCCATCTCATTCCACGAGCTGCTCTATCCGTTGGCCCAGGCCTACGACTCGGTGGAACTGGAGGCCGACGTGGAGCTGGGCGGCACCGACCAAACCTTTAATCTGCTCATGGCCAGGGACCTGCAGCGGGCCTTCGGCCAGGAGCCCCAGGCCATACTGACCACCCCATTGCTGGAGGGCACCGGCGGGGGGGAGAAGATGTCCAAGTCCTACGATAACTACGTGGGCCTTACCGATCCGCCGGACCAGATGTACGGCAGGGTCATGTCCATACCCGATGACCTGATTCGACCTTATTTCGAGTATTGCACCGATGCCAGCGCCGACGACCTGACCCATATCGGGCGGCAGTTGGCTGACGCGTCCGTGAATCCCCGGGACCTCAAACGCCGGTTGGCCCGGGAGATCATTGCCCTGTACCACGATCAGGCCGCCGCCGATGGAGCCCAGGAAGCCTTTGACCAGCTGTTTGTCAGGAAGGAGTTGCCGGACGATATCCCGGAGTACCAGTTCAAAGGGAAGGAATCATTTCTTGTGCAGGTGTTGGCCGAGGCGAAGGTCACAGGGTCCAACGGCGAAGGTCGCCGCCTCATATCACAGGGGGCGGTGCGGGTAAATGACGAGGTGATCTCGGACCCCAATTTCACCGTTCAGGGCGGACAGACTTATATAATCAAGGCCGGCAAGCGGCGCTTCTTGAAGATCGTGCCAAAATAATGAATACTTCGACTTCGATTAGGCGGTTCCTGCCAACTGCCAACTGCCAATTGCTACTGCCACTGCTACTGCTACTTGCGCTTGGTCAAGGACAGGCCCAAACCGAGCGGGGCGGCCAGCCTCATGAGCAGCTGGACGCGGTGCTGTGGGTGCAGCAGTCGGCCGAGTACCAAGCGGCTGCGCTGCAGGCCTATAATCAGGCCCGGGCGGCCCTGGACGTGGCTCTGGCGGACACAGCCTGGACCGCGGCGCTGGAGCAGACCGGCCCATTCGGACAACTGCCGCCGGCGGTGATCCTGGACGTGGACGAGACTGCGCTGGATAATTCCCCGCACCAGGGGCGGCTGATCCTGGGGGACATGGTCTTTAACAGAGTCTCGTGGGACCAGTGGGTTAAGGAGGAGTTGGCGGAGCCGGTACCCGGCGCCCTACAGTTTTGCCAGTATGCCGCCAGCCAGGGAGTGACCGTTTTCTATATCACCAACCGGCGGGACCATCTCAGGGAGGCCAGCCGCAACAATCTCAGGAAGATGGGTTTTCCACTGGCGGACGACCGGGAGACG
>JACZSB010000427.1 GCA_022574435.1 Fidelibacterota bacterium | reverse complement strand
GCGCCAAAAACAAGACATTATGGTGTGCCTCAGTTTTAGCGGTCAGGGCGAACGTAGCTACCATATCGGAGCACACTTATCTTCGACAAGCTAAGGATTCCACGGTCTGCCCATGCCTCTGAGCAGGCCAACGATTGGCACTAGAGCCGCCCGCAGATTTGGCAAACGTTCGTAGAGCTCCGCTATCACTGGCCTATCTGTGATTCTGTGTCACCCCTATGGGATGTGCGCCACAGACTGAGGCATATAACAAGGGAACTTGTCGCAATTCCCGGAAAATATTGACTGCTGAGCTAAGAATCTTTCGGGGTCATCCCACTCCGGCGTGCCGTGGAAACGGATGATTAAATGGACCTCAGCACCCAGTGGATCAGTCAAAGCGGGCCCGCGCAGGACTTCTCCCGGCGCATTACTCAATCCCACGCCAAGTCTGGCGCTGAAGTGACCCTGGCGGTCAGGGCCGACCATGCCACCTGTCGCCCACAAGACCGATGCCTCCGCCGGGTTGGGAGCCCCCCCTCTGCCGGTGTCGCTGCCACCGCACTCATTGTTTCCGCACTCACTGGGTTTGTTGAAGATTACCCACCAGATTGAGTACGCCCCGACAGGTAGGTCTGTGCTATCGAGGTTCATTGATATACCTTCGGCGTTCCTGACCAACGTAGATGTGCCCCGTTGCTGTGGATACATGATCGGAACATTTCCATTGTCCTGGAAGTCATGTATCGTGCTGGTGGTGCCGACTTCCTCGCCGCCGCCGGCGCTCACGCTCTGGCTCTGGTAAGCGGCCAGCCCTCCCGCCAGAATTCCCGCAATCGCCAGGGCAATAACCAACAATTTGAACTTTACTCTCATGGGGTCGACCTCCTAAAAAACTACTGCCGGTCCGGCCCGGAATAATACTGGAATGGGAATCTGCCCATTCCCGCCGCGCGCATTGTAGACCCTCGTAGACATCCATGCCAAATATTAATTCCGGCTTCCCATTCCATCACGCCGCTCAATCCTCGTTATGCCTTGCCACCTTGTGTAAACTAATGTTGCCAAATTGATCATGAGGTTTTTCGGGCTGGCCCATGGCTGAGGATCAGGTAAATCAAAACGCGGATACCTCCGGCCCTGCCGACGAGGCCACCGGACGCATCTCCCTTGACCAGGCCCGGGTCGTGGCCATGCGCGCCGCCGCCGAGAATCCCCGGGCATACCGTCGCCGCTTTAGAAATATCCCCATGGCCTTCGAGGTTGTGGAGGACAGTGAAACAGGGGACCACTACGTAGTCACCCTTTCCTTTCGGCCCCAAGGGGAGTTCACCGTCACGCCGGGACTGGAGGAATTCTCCATAGACGGGCAGGGCAGGGTCGCCCGGCGTCGGGTGCTAAACCCGCCGGGGCAAGCCGAGAGGAGGCGCCTGCCGGTCGCCCTGATAGGCATCGGATTGGTGGTGGTTGTGGGCGCGGCTGTGGGAGGCGTTTATGCTGCCACCAGTGGCGGCGGCGGGGATGAACCTCCATCACCCCAGGTCTCGACCAGTACCCCCGTGTCTCCCTCAGCCACGCCGGCGCCAACTCCAACAACGCTTCCCACGGCAGCTCCCTTGGCCACCAGGCCGGCCAGCGCGCTGTAGGCGTTGGCCCGGGCCAAGTTGGCCGCCCGCGCTATGGCGTACCCGGTACCCGGCCCGTGCTCCAGCAGGACCTGGTATACCTGGCTTTCGGTCGGGGTAAAGCCGAATGGCGTGAGGTCCACCGCAGTCATAGTGGTAGTATGAGCTACGATGGTTTGGGAATCAACCGACTTGGTTGACGTCAGCGGTATTCCAGTTGCCAGCCGAGCAGTTTGGCCGTCAGGGCCAAGCGGAAGGTGACGTCGGCCTGGCGTGAGGCCGGGCTCTTGTCGGACGGCAGCAATGCAAAGAAATGGTAGCTGGCCTTGTTCGCTCCCTTGGGTTGCGACCGAAGGTTTTTCGGATGCCACACGCCGGTCTGGTCGCACTCCTTCAACAGCCTTCCCAGCACCCGCATCGCCGTGGGCGCGGTGTGCAGGGCATCGATTCGTACCAGAAGGTTGATCAGGTGGAGGGCCAGCGGGATGTCGGTGGTAACTCCCCTGGCGTCGGCCTTGATGGGGTTCCCCAGCAGCAGGTGAGCCGGTCTCAGCATTTTTTTCCCAAGTTTGATGATCACCGGTCGCTTCGGCGCCGGCATGGCCAGGTACTGTCCCAAACGCTCGGTGAAGCCGGCGCGCTCTCGCTGGAGGTTGGGCATCGATGCCATCATGGCCAGGGAATACCACGTGGGCGGATAGGCGTCGTGGTGCAGCAGGTACTTCTGTCCCGCTTTCACAAACGGCTTTTCTGCCTGAGGGCTTCGGAGGAAATTGGAGATGGCAGACGCGGTTCGATGGGCCGAGCCGCGCAGACGGGGATCGATGTTGAACCCGGCCTCGGCCAGTGCCGTTGAAGCCGCCTCTCTGAGGTTGTTCCTCACCCAACCTTCAGTGAGGGGTGACTGCTTGACCCTT
>JACZSB010000426.1 GCA_022574435.1 Fidelibacterota bacterium | reverse complement strand
CTCAATTTCCCGATTTCCCCCAAAGATCCACAAAGAACCACACCGTTTGGTGGATACGCTCCCGGATACGCGCGGGTCAGATGGCGTGGAGTGATGAGCGAACTTTTTGTACAATGAACTTTGAGAATAATTATGACAGTTAGGTCAATTCCATCCGAGCACTTAAAAAGCTTTGAGGAAGATCTGATCGAACCTTGGCCGCCACATCCGATCGAATTTCCCGTCACTGAGGGAGAAATAAATTTTTTCCCTCGGCACATCGGGCTGGTCCAGTTCATGGTTTTTGAAAAGATTTTTCAATTTCGGAGCCGTTACTACCGGATGCAGCTTGGTGTGATCTCACGAAACGCCAGGCGGGCCGGGCGAGGCAAACACGTTTTCATCCTTGTCCCAGATACAATTGAGAAACTTCTTCGGGAAATCAAACATGGACCGGGCCATCGGCCGGCTGAGACCGAGCGTGTCCTCCGGGCTATGTATTTCCAGGGAAAAACACCAGCTGAAGCTGGTTGCCAGGTCAGTGACAAAACATTACTTCGCCACCTCAAGCGAGCCGAAAAAATTGTAGATGTGCTCGGGCCTCGGCGCGATAATCCCTTCGGGATAAGCCTCGCGACGATCAAGATCAGTTATACCGTGCTGAGATATGGCCGGGATGGGAACATCGATATACGCCGATATTTCCGAGGGAAAATCTTTTGAATATAGAGTGGGAGATAGCCCGAATGACAATTCGATGATGAGGTAGAGATAAATGTCCTATTCGACCGGGCATCTGCCCTTGCCGAATCCCGCCTACCATTCAACCACGGAGGACCAAATGCTGACGCCACAATCAAAAGAGCCCGTGATTTCCCAAAAAATCCATGGGACCCCCAACAGGCCCCTTCAGGGAGCGGACATCGATGTCATTTTTCGGAATCCAGGACCCTGGTGGCTGTATTATGCCCTGTTGATATCCTCCGGACTCAAGTGCACAGAACTAGCACTTCTCCTCCATGGCCATATTGATCGAGCACAAAGTGCGATAGTAAGACCACATCGCAGGCCGGGACGTTGGCAGGCCATCCCTATTGTGCCGGATTTGATGCGAGAGATTCCTGTTGGAAAATCACCAGACGCCCCACTTTTTCCAGAACTTTTCACAGACATCGAGGATCGTGAAGTATTCGAAGAGGAGCTACATGACCGGCTTGATGGTCCGCTCGGGTACATTCAGGCCCTCTTGAGCGTAGCAGACAGACCAATCGCATCACTGCATTCGCTAACCTTGACGCATCACAACCTGATCAAGAATCGGGATCTGTTTGCCCAGGAGCAGCTGGTCAAACTGGCCCAACTTGCCCGTCAGATAATCCAGGCTCGAAGCCCTTATGCCCTGAATTAGCGCAACCTAGCCTATGATGAATAAAAATTGCGAAAAAAGAGTGTAAAATAACGGCTGACGCGAATTATACCCAGGGGGGGCACTAATGTGGTTTTCAACTTCGGTATTCAGCACTGTCCCTGGATTGGTTGTTTATCAAGGAGCAATGGCTTACAAAAAAAGATCTGTGGTGGTGGAATATGAAGAGGAAATATTGGCTCTAAACGCTCAAAACCCCACTCTATCTCATCCAGCCAAGGACGAAATCGCTATTTAACAGGGATCCCGGCAATCATGGGGATTGGACACTAGATTACTAATCCAGATAATTTTTCCCGGGCAAATCACTCACAAGGCGGTGGTGCTTCTTGAATTTGCTGCAATCTGCGAAACTGCGCCTATCAGAATCCCGTTTAGCGAGGAGTAAACCACAGATTTCGAGCGGCAGTTGACTACCTTTTTTGCAGTAAAAGTAGCCCCTTCGGATACGGAAAAACCGCTCAATTGAGGCCATTACTGGCCAAAAGTCTTAGTTGCAGCAATATCTTTCTCGACGGAGGAGCACTCATCACATTGACTTGTCCAGTTATGTGGCCTGCCTGGTGCCATGTAATGGGCTAGGCTAGGGCAATTTCTCGAGGGAAAATTTTTATATGAAAGGTGAACAGGAAAGAAGTTTTCATGATTCAATTTCATCTCGCACTGAGGTACGCAGGTCTATTCGGGTTATGAGCCCGACGGTTGGCCGATAAAAACAACAGCTTAAGACTCTACTGTGCCCTGAGTGTGCCTCACTGCTGAAGTAGTTGGTATCCGCCAACCTGACAGAAAGCCCCATGGGTCAGAGATCGGTGGGGCTTTCTGTTGAAAGGGCCGCCTATGCAAAAAACCGATGATGGGTTGCTCTCCCCTATTATGTCATGTACATTGTTATTGGTGCCATTGGGGAGCACGTCTTATATTACAAGGGTATTGAGATCAGATACACCACGAGACCTAGTAGTTGATCAGTTGAGTAATTTGAACTGGGCCACGAACGATAAGAACCAGATTGCACTATGACTGTAACACCCTCTAAGAAAGATTCTTCCAACGGTGAAGTACAACAATATCCACTCCTGACAACCAAACTGTACGTCCCACCGCTAAGACCTGATCTAGT
>JACZSB010000073.1 GCA_022574435.1 Fidelibacterota bacterium | reverse complement strand
GTACACACCCGAGGACACGGTGCGTTCGAATTTCAGCAATGTTGTGGCGGCCGCAGCCGCAGCCGCAGCCGCAGGTGCGGATATCATTAGTATTGCCGACACCACAGGATACATGGTTCCCGGGACCGACCGAAGTCTATACGATTACGTCAAAAGATTAAGAGACGCCCTAGGTACCCAGAATGTCTTCCCCAAAATCGCCGTACATTGTCACAACGATCGTGGTTTTGCCCTCGCCAATGCTATCGACGGCTATCGTGCAGGAGCCGACATCATCGACGCCACGGTGCTGGGTTTGGGAGAGCGCGCCGGAATTGTGGATCTCGCTCAGCTTCTGGTGACGCTTACTGTGGACTTCGAGGACGAAACCAAATGGAACTTGCCATGCCTACCGGAGCTCTATGAGTTAGTTAGCCGCCACTCCGGCATTTCTATTCCAAAGAACTTCCCCATCATCGGCCAAAATGCCTTCACTCACTGCGCCGGAGTTCATACGCACGCTGCTACCAAGAATCCTGTCTACTACCAGAGCCTGGATCCAAACCTGGTCAATCGAGTCTTTAGCCTCTCGAGCCCGCTTAAAAGTAGAGACGACTCTTCTCTAGCAAGTGCCTGATCAACAGCCTGAATTGAGTCCTTCTCACAGATATGTCCTAATGCGGATATCGAGGCATGTCTGATCACATTGGAGTCGTCTCGAAGTGCTCTTAGAATTAAATCCTTCCTCAATACCAATGTGCTATTATCCCTGAGTTTCCCAAGTAGATCTATAAAAATCGCTGCCCCATCCTCATCGTACGAATCCTTGAAAACCTCATCAGATAATAAGTTCAATGCCTGATCTTGAAAAACCGAAATCGCTATTACTATCTGATAATATGCAGGATTGTCAGAATAATACTCATAATCGTCATTGCTCAGTTCGGAGAGAAGTTCGATGATTAAATCAACATAGTTCTCGATGAGTATATTCGAAGAAGTGAGAGACTGCTGTACTATTTCATTTATCACTGCAGCTCGGCCCTGCCAAGATTTTACTCCTAAAGTTGTGGTTGCTTGAACTGCTGAACTTGGAACATGATGTAGCTCATCCTGGTCTTCTGCTTGGTCTGCATCTTGATCCGTTCTGAGTGGATCATATTCGGGATACGGTATTAGCTTTTGACTAGTAGATCCTGAACTCGGCCAAAATACATAATTCATACGGACTCCCCATGTTCTGAAATCTGTTTCCCCAAATCAACGAGTTGGTGGAACAATTTAGGAATCTCTTGTCTCGGTAGAGCGCCAGCACGGTCTTGAGAGGAATTGATGTCTAATTCCAGCCGGCATAAGTATTGTCGTGCTGCATGTTGGGTGCCTGAGGGATCAATCGATATTACTTTATAATTTTTCATAGACCATTTGGATAACCGATTAATCTGTATCTGTTCATCGTTAACACTAATCTCGATTGGTCTATTAGTGCTATATTCAAATTCCGTTGACGCTGAAGGGTCGATTCTGAGCGACGGTATAAGACCTTGCAGACTAGTGTATCCCTCCTCAAGAGATGCTACAGGATATATCAATACCGCACCGAAGGCAATACGTTGGAAATCGGGTAACTCCTCAAGACTAAGCCAGCGATCTATCATTTCGAGATATTCAGGAATGGCGTTCTCATATTCACCAATAGATCTAATTGGAAATTCACCCAATAACTGTGTCTCGTTGGCAGCCCAGTGCCAGTTCACCCGAGATCTAGTGAAATGCAAGATTACCCTCTTTCCCTCTACGATACCTTCAATTGTTTGAGAATCTGATTTGGGTTCAATTTGAATCTTATCTGGATCCGTGTTAGTCGTCGCATCCCACCATGATCTTAGATTCGCTTCTATCCTGCCTGGAATAAATGTGGTATACCTTAGCGATTCCGCAAGCCAGGGAATTGAGGGAGGTGTTGATTCGGGACTAGCTGGTTCGCGCACTCTGTTGCTTACTCCAAATTAAAATTGATACCAATCATGACTCCGATTACACTAACAATACGATTCTATGTGATGTTCCATGAGTTCCTTCGGCTAGTATCAGCCATAAAAACAAATGTAGACATAGCACAGCCCTTGCTATAATTTCGTCAGAATACATGCACTATCCCAAACCATTTCGGATAACATTGATTGCTTGAACCCTTTGCTGTCATACTGTTCATGAATATCCAATTTCCATGGTGCTTATATCGGGGCAAAGTGGTTTCCAGCAACAATTTTAGGGCGCAAAGTGATGATTGGCAAACGGAGTTGAAATCTACATCATTTCTGATAAAGAGTTTTATCCGAAGAATTCCGTAATCAAGGGTTCGCAATACTCTCCTCTTATCCCGCCTCTTCCCCAGTCCCCAGTCTCAAGCCCCTAGCGCCCCCTCCAAGTCCGCCTGCAAATCGGCCAGATCCTCAATGCCCACCGACAGGCGCAGCAGCCCCTCGGTGAGGCCGAACGACTCCCGCTGTTCCCTGGGCACCGAGGCGTGGGTCATGGTCACCGGGTGGTTCACCAGGCTTTCAACGCCCCCCAGGCTTTCGGCCAGGGTGAACACCTTCAAGGCCCGGGCTATCTTGCGGGCGTTCTCGCGGGAACCGGTCTCGAAGCTGATCATCCCCCCGAAGGCCGGCTGGCCATCGGGGGTGCGCTGCTGCTTTAGGGCCAGATCGTATTGGGGATGGTCCTTCAGGCCGGGGAAGTAGACCCGGCTTACATTGGGGTGGCCGTCCAGGAAATGGGCCAGCTGCAGGGCATTGTGGTTGTGCCGCTCCATCCTCACCGCCAGCGTTTTGAGCGAGCGTAGGGTCAGCCAGCAGTCAAAGGGCGACGGCACCGCCCCCAGCGATTTCTGGATGAACGCCAGGTCGGCCGCCAGCCTTGAATCGCTGGTGATCACCACCCCGCCGATGACGTCGCTGTGGCCGCACAGGTACTTGGTGGTGCTGTGGTATACCACGTCGGCCCCCAGCTCCAGCGGGCGCTGGCAGTAAGGGGTCATGAAGGTGTTGTCCACGATGGTTAGCAGCCCTCGCTCCCGGGCCAGACTCGAGAATTGGGCGATGTCGGTGAGCGACATCATGGGATTGGTGGGCGACTCGAGGATGATAGCCTTTGTACTAGGCTCCACCGCCGCCAGGAACGGCTCGGGTTTGGTCATGTCCACCCAGCTGGAGGCCAGGCCGAAGCGGTTAAACACCTGGGTGAGGGCCCGGTAGGTGCCGCCGTAGACGTTTTCGGAGATGATGAAGTGGTCGCCGGAGCGAAAGTGGGTCATCAGGGCCGTGAAGGCCGCCATACCCGAAGCGAAGGCGATGGCGCTGGTCCCCCCTTCCAGGGAGGCCAGGTTGGTTTCCAGCATCTGGCGGGTGGGATTGGCGGCCCGGCTGTAGTCGTAGCCCCGATGGACCCCCAAATCCTCCTGGGCGTAGGTGGTGGTCTGGTAAATAGGGGGCACCACGGCGCCGGTGGCGGGGTCCGGCTCCTGGCCCACGTGAATGGCCCGGGTGGAGAAGCCCGGTTTTACCGGCCGTGGCATTTCTTGAATTTCTTGCCGCTGCCGCAGGGGCAGGGATCGTTGCGGCCCACTTTTTCCATCACCTGTACCGGGCGGCGTTGGGCCGGGGGCACCCGTATCCCGGCCTGCACGTTGGAACCGGCAGCTGCCTCAGCTTGTTGTGGGGGCGGGGCCTGGCCGGCGAAACCCATGTTGCCGGCATCGGCATGGGACATTTGCAGTTGTCGGCCCACCCGCTGCAACTGCGGCCGCTGCTCCTCCAGGCCGGCGATGCGCACCCTGAACAGGCGGTTCAAGGTGGTGCGGTTGATGTCGTCCAGCATCTCCACGAACATGCCGAAGGCTTCGGATTTGTACTCCAGCAACGGATTCTTCTGCCCGTAAGCCCGCAGGTTGATCCCCTCGCGCAACTGGTCCATCGAGTATAGATGCTGCTGCCACTTCTCATCGATGATGCGCACGAAAACATAACGCTCGAAATGGGCGAAGGCCTCCGGCTCGGCCAGGGTGCGCTTGAGCCGGTAATGCTCCATGGCCTGCCCTTTAACCAGTTCCTGTATTTCCTCCGGTTCCTGGCCGATCAACGTATCCGCCGGGAAATCAATCAGGAAAATGCTGCCCAGTTCGTGGCGCAGGGCGTCGTGGTTGATCATCCCATCCTCAACGATGGTCTTATCCCGTAGCAAATTACCGGTCACATCCTCCACCATCTTTTCGACCTCCGGCAGCACATCATCGCCCAGGAGGGCGTAGTTGCGCCGGTCGTAGATGATCTCCCGCTGGTTGTTCATCACGTCGTCGTATTCCAGCAGGTGCTTGCGGATGCCGAAGTTGCGGGCCTCCACCCGTTTCTGGGCCCGCTCGATCGATTTGGTGATCAGCTTATGGGTCAGTACCTCCCCCTCCTCCACCCCCATGCGGTCCATGAGTTTGATGATCCGCTCGCTGCTGAACAGGCGCATCAGATCATCTTCTAAGCTGAGGAAGAACACGGAGCTGCCCTCGTCACCTTGCCGGCCGGAACGACCCCGCAGTTGCAGATCGATGCGGCGGCTCTCGTGGCGTTCGGTGCCTAGGATGTGCAGGCCGCCCAACTCCTTGACCCCTTCGCCCAGTTTAATGTCGGTGCCCCGGCCGGCCATATTGGTGGCGATGGTCACTGCCCCGCGGTGGCCCGCCCGCAGGATGATCTCAGCCTCACGCTGGTGCTGCTTGGCGTTCAATACATTATGGGGGATGCCCCGGCGCTTGAGCATGCGTGATAGGGTCTCGGATACTTCCACGGTAGTGGTCCCCACCAGGGTGGGCTGCCCATCCCGGAAGCGGTCCTCGATGGCGTCCAGGATGGCGTTGTACTTCTCCCGCTTGGACTTGTAAACCAGGTCTTGGCTATCAACCCGGATGACCACTTCGTGAGTGGGTATGGCCGTCACCTCCAGCTTGTAGATCTGGGAGAACTCCTGGGCCTCGGTTGCGGCGGTGCCGGTCATGCCGGACAACTTCTCGTACATCCGGAAGTAATTCTGGATGGTAATAGTGGCCACCGTTTGAGTCTCTTTCTCGATCACCACCTTTTCCTTGGCCTCCAACGCCTGGTGCAGGCCGTCACTGTAGCGCCGCCCCGCCAGCACCCGACCGGTAAAGTCGTCCACTATCAGCACCTTGCCGTCCTGGACCACGTACCCCACATCCTTTTCGTGCAGGGTGTAGGCCCGCAGAAGTTGGCTGATATGGTGGATGGTGTTGCTGCGGTCGCCGTTGAGGGTTTGCACCTCTTCCTTGCGGCGCAGCACCTCCTCAGCGCTCAGGCCGTCGGTCTTATCGATGGCGTGGAAGGCTTCCCCCAGGTCGGGGATTATGAACGCGTCAGGATCATCGGGGGCAATCTTGTTGCGGCCCATATCGGTGAGATCGATGATGTGGCTTTTCTCATCGACGAAAAAATATAGCTCCTCATCCAGTTCGGTGAGCTTCTTATCCCGCATGTAATCGTTTTCCACCGAGCGCACAGCCGCCTTCACTCCGGTACGCTGGAACAGTTTGCTAAGCCGGTTGTTTTTGGGCATCCCCCGGCTGGCGATGAGCAGCTTGGTGGCGGCCTCGTATTCCTCACTGTCCCACATCTTTTCCGCGTCGGCCACCAGCGAGTTGACCAGGTTGGTCTGGCTGCGCACCAGGCTTTCAACCGTAGGCCGCAGCTCGGTATATAGGGTATCTGTGGGGGTATCCACCTGGCCGGAGATGATCAGCGGCGTGCGGGCTTCGTCGATCAGTACCGAGTCCACCTCATCGACAATCGCGTAGGCGTGAGCCCGCTGCACCTGGTCTTCGGGGGAGACGGACATGTTGTCCCGCAGGTAATCGAAGCCGAATTCATTGTTGGTGCCGTAAGTGATATCGCAGGCATAGACCGCCCGCCGGGCCTGGGGGTCCATCTGGTTGAGAATACACCCTACCGACACCCCCAGGTAGCTGTAGAGCTGACCCATCCATTGGCTGTCCCGCTGGGCCAGGTAATCGTTAACGGTAATCAGGTGCGCCCCGCGGCCGGCCAGGGTGTTGAGTATCAACGGCATGGTGGCCACCAACGTCTTGCCTTCGCCGGTTTTCATCTCGGCGATACGGCCGTTGTGCAGGACGATCGCCCCCATCAACTGCACATCAAAGGGCACCATGTCCCAGGTCATGGGATAGCCCAAAACCTTGAACTCCTGCCCCATCATTTGACGGCAACCGGCCTTGACAATGGCGAAAACTTCCGCCATGCGATCATCGAGTACCCCCTGCTCGGCCAGGTACATTTCGTCTTCCACCTGTGAGTCGGGGGGAGCCGCCGCTTTCACCGCCTCGCGAGTATCGGCCACTTCCCGGCCAATTTCCTTCAGGCGCCCGGTGAGCTGTTCGCGGGTCTGGTCTACCAGGGTGGCATAGATCGAGTTAATCTCGTCGACGATGCCCTGGAACGAGCGGATATCCCGCTCCGACTTGGTGCCGCCAAACAGCTTGTTCACCCACTTCAGCATTTAATCATTCCAACTAGCCTATGCACTGATCACTTTCTTATCCAACAGTTCATGATAGACCGCATCCAGGATCCCGTTGATAAAGCCGGGGCTTTCGTCGGTGCTGTAAATTTTGGCGATCTCGATCGCCTCACTGATGCTCACCTTGGAAGGGATATCTTTAAAGTTAACCATTTCCACCAGGGCCAGTTCCAGGATCAGGAGGTCGATGAAAGTGACTCGTCCCAGCTCCCAGTTTTCCAGCTTGTTTGAGATAGTCTCATCGGCCCACTCCTGTTCTTCGATCGTCTTCTTAGCCAACCGGCGGCAGTATGCCATAGCTCCGGCCAGCGGCGGCGTATTGGTCTCGGCAGCGACAAACTTCAACGCTTCCTTCAGGCTGCATTGACCCTGGCGGACGGCGTACAGGGCCTGCAAAGCCATCTCCCGGGCTCGCCGGCGCACTTTCCTGGTAATGATTATCTCCTCTTGAACACCCGGTTGGGGCTGTCGTTATAAAAGCGCTTAATCCGGGCCACCTTCTGGATCCGTTCCTCCGCCAGATGGTCGGAGGCGGCATTGGTTGGGATCCCTTGCTCCTCCGATACACGGAAGATTTCCAGCAGTGTATGGTAGATGCCTTCGGCCTGCTTGAAGGCCCGCTCCTGGTTATAACCCTCCAACTCGTTGGCCACGTTGATCAGGCCGCCGGCATTTATGGCGTAATCGGGGGCGTACAGAATGCCGCGTTTCCGCAACGCCTCCCCGTGGGTCTTGGACACGGCCAGCTGGTTATTGGCGGCCCCACCGATCACCTGGGCCTTGATTTTGGGGATGGTGTCATCGTTCAAAATGGCTCCCATGGCGCAGGGTGAAAAAATATCAACGTCCAACTCATAGATCTCATCCCCCCCGATCTGGGTGGCCTTGAAATCCCGCACCGCGCGATCCACAGCCTGCTGGTTAACGTCGCTGATGAATAGTTGCGCACCGGCATCGTGCAGGTATTGGCACAGGTGATACCCCACCTGGCCCACGCCCTGTACGGCCACTTTGATACCACTCATATCCTCCCGGCCCGTCTTGGTCTGCCAGGCGGCCTTGAGCCCCACAAAAACTCCCAGGGCTGTTACCGGCGAGGGATCACCGCTGCCCCCCAGCGCCTTGGAGATGCCGGTGACGTAACTGGTTTCGTTCCGCACCCACTCCATGTCCCGGACGGTGGTGTTCATATCCTCAGCAGTGATATAGCGTCCGGCCAGGCCATTAACAAAGCGTCCGAAGGCCCGAAAGAGGTACTCGTTGCGCTCTTTTTCCGGGTCGCCGATGATCACCGACTTTCCGCCCCCCAGGTTCAGGCCGGCTATGGAAGCCTTGTAAGTCATCGCCCGGGACAGACGCAGGACGTCGTACAGGGCATCATCATCGGAGCTGTAGTTATAGAAGCGGCAGCCTCCCAGGCTGGGACCCAGGGTGGTGTCGTGCACGGCGATGATCGCCCGGAGGCCGATTTCCCGTTCGCTGCAGAATACCACCTGCTCGTGGTTATGCCGACCCATCATTTTAAATACATCCATAGACTTTATCCTTTTCGCTGCAGTTCCCGAGCAATAACCAAGCGCTGAATTTCGGAAGTCCCCTCGTAAATCTGGGTTATTTTGGCGTCCCGCATTAAGCGCTCCACACCGGTTTCGCGCATATAACCGGAGCCGCCGTGGATCTGGACGCATTGGGTGGCGGTGCGCAGAGCCACATCGGAGGCGAATCCCTTAGCCATGGCGGCGGCGGCGGTGATGGACTTCCCGCGGTCCTTGAGAAATGCCGCCCGGCGGGTGAGCAGCCGGGCCGCCTCCACCTCGGTAGCCATGTCGGCCAATTGGATCTGAATGGCCTGGAATTTGATGATCTTCTGGCCAAACTGCTCCCGCTCCTGGGCGTACTCCAGGGCCCGGTCCAGGGCGGCCTGGGCGATCCCCACCGCCTGGGCGGCGATGCCGATGCGCCCGCCATCCAGGGCGGTCATGGCGATCTTGAATCCGTCGCCCTCGTTGCCCAGCAGGTTGCCCGCAGGCACCCGCACCTCGTCAAAGTATAGTTCCGTTGTGACCGCTGCCCGGATGCCCAGCTTGTCCTCCGGCTTCCCGGCGGATAAGCCCGGCAGCCCCTGCTCAACAATAAAACACGAAATGCCCTTGTGACCCGTTTTCGGGTCCGTCACGGCCAGCAACATAATAATATCGGCTTTGGGCCCGCCCGAAACCCAATTCTTGGTCCCGGAGATGAGGTAGTCCCCTTTCTCGCGCCTTGCCAGGCAACGCAGGTTGGAGGCATCGGAACCGGCCTGGGGTTCGGACAGGGAAAAGGCGCCCAGCTTTTCACCATTGGCTAGCGGGATCAGATATTTTTCCTTCTGGGCATCCGAGCCAACCTGGTTCAGCATGCTGCACACCAGAGAATTATTCACGCTCATCATCACCGAGACGGACGCGTCCGCCCGGGCTATCTCTTCCATCGCCACGGTGTAGGCCACCGTGTCCATGCCGGCCCCACCCCACTGCTGGGGCACCATCACCCCCATCAGGCCCAGCTCACCCAGCCGGCGGATTATCTCACCCGGCCACTGCTCGGTCTCGTCGCGCTCTATAGCTCCGGGCGCCACCTCCTCCCGGGCGAACCGCCGAACGTTCTCCTGCAATAGGAGTTGCTCTTCGGTCAGGTCGAAATTCACAGCCGCCCCTTACCCCTGCTGGTATTCATAAAATCCCCGCCCCGTCTTCCGTCCCAGGTGCCCGGCATTCACCATCCTGCGCAATAGCGGACAGGGGCGGTACTTGTCATCCCCCAGCTGCTCGTGCAACACTTCCATGATGCTCAGGCAGGTGTCCAGGCCGATCAGGTCCGCCAGCGCCAGGGGACCCAGGGGGTGGTTCAGGCCCAGCTTCATAATCTGATCGATGGCCTCGGCCTCGGCCACCCCTTCCATCAAGCAGAAGATGGCCTCGTTGAGCATGGGCATCAGCACCCGGTTGGCGACAAATCCGGGGTAGTCGTTGACGGTTACGGGGCTCTTGCCCAGCTGCCGGGCCAGCTCCACCACGGCCTGATGGGTGCTGTCGCTGGTGTCGTGCCCCCGGATGATCTCCACCAGCTGCATCACCGGCGCCGGGTTCATGAAGTGCATCCCGATCACCTTGTCCGGTCGACCGGTGGCGGCCCCCAGCAGGGTGATGGATATGGATGAGGTATTGGAGGCCAGAATGGTATCGGGCGGGCAGATGCGGTCCAGATCGGCCAACAGTTTAACTTTCAAGTCGGAGTTTTCGGAAGCCGCCTCAATTACGAATTTGGCCCCGGCCGCTTCCTGCAGCTCCGTTGTGGGCTTGATGCGAGCCAGAACGGTGTCAGCCTCCGCTTGAGAAAAAGTGCCCTTGGCCACCTGCCGCCCGAGGTTTTTCCGCACCGTCTGCAGGGCCTGGTCAATGAGCTCCTGCTTCAGGTCCACCAA
>JACZSB010000425.1 GCA_022574435.1 Fidelibacterota bacterium | reverse complement strand
CGCTATCACTGTAGTGATGCCCATTAGAATAAAGGAGGAAGCCCATGCAAACCAACGTGGTGATAGACGACCCACAGCGGCTTGAGGATGAGATCGAGGGATTTAAACTTGATGCGGTAGATGATGAGAAGAACTACACGGCCGCAAGACTTCGGCTCTGCCGTGATTCAGCAGGGAGAACCGGTGCTGTTTTATACACAGGAGCTATCACGCAACTTCAAAGATCCCCGGGATTCATTTGGCAATCGGCACCTGATTAAGGTCTTTACACCAGGTAGGTTCCAGGCTGCTGCTGATGAGGTGATAACGGGGAAGTTCCAGGATACACTGCTGGCTCATAAGGGGCAGATCGCCGACTACTCGCCCATGACGGATATCCACTCCACCCGCATGAACCTGTTTCTCGATGCACCCACCGCCCAGTTTTTGGAGGACGAGGGCGTGCGTATCGATGGTTTGTCTGAGGACTTCGATGGGATCGAGTCAGTGAGCGCAACGCCCTTTATGGATGCGGTGGCTCATGATGCCAGCCTGATTAAGAAAGAGGTTGCCCACCTGAAGGGCAAACTGGCCTTTTTAAAGGATGACATGGCCGACTATTTAGGAGATATCAATGTCAGATATGCCAGTGAAGATGTCTTTGCAGAGGCTCTGGCACGAACACCTAAAATGCCGGCAGAGCTCATGCAGAGTTATTTCTCAATTCGTGAACGATTAAGCAAACTCGAAGGTGAGCTGGGCCATGTCCAGTCCACGATCTTCCAGGAAACTGCCCCCAAGATCAGGCTGCCCCGAGCAATAGATGCCCTTGAGGCCAATCTGGCGGTAGCCGTATGAGTTGCGTGCAAACACTCCTGGATCGAGTCAGCGATAAGGACCTGAAAGACGCCTACGCAACTCGGTTCAGGGTGCCTGTTGGGAGGACTTTCAACAGCAGCAGTCAGGTGGCTGAGCATCTGGCAACATACCTGGGTGGTCGTGACCGGGAGACGTTCGTGGTGCTCTTTCTGAATCGTAAGCATGCCTTAATCAGCACGGAAGTGCTGTTCGAAGGCACGCTGACCCAGGCTACGGTACATCCCCGGGAGATTGTGCGGTATGCCCTGTTAAAGAACGCCGCTGCAGTTATCTGTGGGCATAACCATCCTTCAGGTGAAACCAAGCCAAGCACCGATGATCAGGCCATTACAAAGAAGATCAAAAAGGCGTGTGAACTGGTTGAAGTACAGATGCTTGATCACGTGATAATTACCAACGGGGACTGGTTTTCGTTTGCTGATAACGGATTGATGAAATAAGGAGAGCGCCTATGAGATGGATAGGGTTTATACAACCCGACGAAGATGATGAGCTTCAAGAGCCCGCCCTTGGATATGCTGAAGCAATTGCATCTGAAGACGACTTCTGGGATGAGATATTGTCGTGGCTGATAACAACTCTCCTGAGCTTCTTCCAGGTCTACGGCGTGATCGCTGCGGCTAAAGGTGTGATAGAGTATTTCAGGGGCTGAGTAGGCATGGTGAATAGCACATACTTGGTAGCAACGAGAATTACTCCAACTTCTTGATTGATTCATTTACTTCGATTAACTTGCTTTCGCAACACGGTCAGTAGACTAAATAGATCCGAGCATATAGCCCGAGCGGAAAAGGCTCAGGGGAATCTTTCCCCTGTAGGCTCCCCGCAAGGGCAGCTCGGACTATTGATCGTGTTGCTACGTTAATACCTGAGTCTGGCTTACAGGGGATCTCTTTTTGTTGCACGACAGACCTTCCCTAAATATATCCTACAATCGTACAGACAATATCTGCTGTGTGCGCAAACATTCAAATCCTACCAAATGGAGTCTAATCATGATAAACCGTCTTTTCACATTAATGATAATTCTCGCTATTGCTTCATCCGCTGGATGCGGAAGACTATGGGAGAAACCACAAAATAATTTGTCTCTCCGAGAAGTGTACTCTGATCCCCAATCTTATGGAAATTCTCAAGATATATTATACAGGGTAAAGGTTCTTGATTCACCCAGGTTTCGTGCAATCAGTGCCTACGGAGGAAGCGTTGAATGCTATACTACAAGAGTTACAGATGGGACAGCAGAGGCTCCCGTTTTTTTCAGCAAACGCCGTCACTGGGGCAGAAAAGATGAAATCTTTGCCCTCAAAGGAGAGAATATCACAGTAAGTGCAGCTCTTACCGATGGGTACGCTGGTGATGATCCATATCTCGATATCATCGAATTCGGGGCTGGCTGGCAACCAGATACAGATTGGCCACAAACTACAAAAGATGCTCTTCTTCTAGCAGCAGTTAGAGTGGGCGATATGAATGAAATTCGCGCTCTGGTTGATGCCGGAGGTAATGTTAATGGGAAGAATAATGTCGGGGACACTCCGTTACACCTTGTAGCGAATCAGGCATTGGAATTGCCAGATAGTAGTACAATTCAAATCGCTCAGTATCTAATAGAAAATGGTGCCAAACTCACAGAAAGAAACTATGCGACTGCTTCACCTTTGGGTTTTGCCATG
>JACZSB010000424.1 GCA_022574435.1 Fidelibacterota bacterium | reverse complement strand
GCCGTGCCGTGGGCCATGATAGTATCCCCGATGATCAGCGTCGGCTGGTCTATTTGAGACCGGGCCTGCGCCAGCGCATCCCCAATGGCATCGTGGTCATGGCCATCGATCGTCAACACGTGCCAACCAAAGCTTTTAAACAACTGGTCAACCTGGGTAGAGTCCGCTCGCTCGGTCCCACCGGATATCTGCACCCGGTTACGGTCGTAGTACATGATCAACCGGCCCAGGCGCCAGTGTCCCGCCAGAGCACAGGCCCCCAGGGTTACCGGTTCCTGTAGATCGCCGTCGCCGCACAGGCAGTAGGTGTCGTGGTTGACGATGTCGTCCCCCAGCCGGGCCCGCAGCATCTCCTCGGCTACCGCCATACCCACCGCCATGGCTATCCCCTGTCCAAGAGGGCCGCTGGTGCATTCCACGCCGGGGGTCAGGTCAACTTCCGGGTGGCCGGGCGTGCGGCTGTGCAACTGCCTGAAATTTTGCAGGTCGTCCAGCTCCAGGTAGCCGATCATATATAGGAGGGTATACAGCAAGGCCGATTCATGCCCGGCCGACAGCACAAACCGGTCGCGGTTAAACCAGGTGGGGTCATCGGGGTCGTAGCGCAACACGTCCCGATATAGCAGCATGGCGAAATCGAGGGACGACAGCGGCCCGCCGGTGTGCCCCGAGTTGGCCCGGCGCACGGTGTCCATGATCAACCCCCGCATCTGATTCATCAGCAGGCCGTCAGTCATGGGCGTGGACTGCGCTTGGCGGGCAGGGGGAATGGAAGCGCGCCGCCGGCTGTAAAAACGGGGATACCATCTACCATTAATTTACCGTAAAACTTTTGCAATACCAACGAGCTGGATGGTTGCCAGCACCGGCCCGGCGGGATAAACTTATCACCTCATATTTCGAGGAGCCCATGAATTCAGCGCTTATAGCCCTTTTGGGTCTGTCGGCCTTCGCCCTGGCCTACCGTTTTTATAGCAGGTTTATAGCCCACCAGGTCTACGGCATTGAGGAGGAACTGGTCACCCCCGCCCACACCCTGCGCGACGACAAGGACTACCTGCCCACCAATCCCCACGTGCTGTTTGGCCATCACTACGCATCCATCGCCGGGGCGGCCCCTATCCTCGGTCCGGCCATCGCGGTGATCTGGGGCTGGGTGCCGGCCATCCTGTGGGTAGTATTTGGCACCGTGTTCATCGGCGCGGTCCACGATTTCGGCGCCCTGGTGGTCTCGGTGCATCATAAGGGGCAGAGCATCGGCAAGATCAGTGAAAGCCTGCTGTCTCCCCGGGCCCGCACCCTCTACCTGAGCATTATCTTCCTGCTCATATTCATGGTGATCCCGGTCTTCGCCCGGGCCATCGCCAAGCTGTTCGTGCATTACCCCGGCTCGGTGATTCCCATCAACTTCCAGATTATTGTGGCCCTGGTTATCGGGGTCTATGTGCGCCACAAGCAGGTGCGCCTGCTGGTACCGTCGCTCATGGCCCTGGCGCTGCTATACGTGATGATCTACCTGGGCTGGCACCATCCCTTGCACATCAGCGGTTTCGCCCCCTGGCTGGTGCAGATATTCGGTCCCCTGGGTGACTTGCGAGCCGAGGAGCAGGCCTGGGTGGTGTTGCTGATGGTCTACGGTTTCATCGCCGCCAGCCTGCCGGTATGGCTGCTGCTCCAGCCCCGGGACTACATCAATTCCCACCAACTGCTCCTGGCCCTGGGCGTTATTTATCTGGGCCTGTTCCTGGCGCAGCGCCCCATCGTAGCGCCCATGCTCAACACGGTGCCCATCTCCAAGGGCAGCTGGTACCCGCTGCTGTTCGTCACCATCGCCTGCGGGGCCATCTCCGGATTCCACTCCCTGGTCAGTTCCGGCACCACCTCCAAGCAGCTCCAGGCCCTGAAACACAGCCGGGCCATCGGTTACGGAGCTATGCTGGGCGAGGGCGCCCTGGCCCTGGTAGCCACCCTGGCCGTCACCGCCGGCTTCGACTCCTCCGGCGACTGGCTGCAGCACTACCACTCCTGGGAAGCGGCCGCCAGCTCCTCCATCCTGGCCTTTATCGAAGGCGCCGCCACCTTCCTGCAGCCGTTGGGCATTCCCGAGGGGCTGGCATCGGTGTTTCTCTCGGTGGTGGTCATCGCCTTCGCCGCCACCAGCCTGGACACTGCCTTCCGCATCCAGTGCTACGTCCTGGGCGAGTTCGGCTCATCCATGGGCCTGCAGCCGCTGGCCCGCAGCCGCTATCTCCAGGCCGGGGTGGTCATGTCCACCGGCCTGTTGGTGACCCTGTTAAACCAGGAACAGGTGCTCTGGCCCCTGTTCGGCACCACTAACCAGCTGGTGGGGGCGTTGGCGCTGCTGGTGATCACGGTGTGGGTGATGAGCAAGGGCCGGCGCTACTGGTTCACCCTGGCGCCCATGCTGTTCGTGGCCGGCATGACCTCCTGGGCGCTGGTCAAGGAGATCGGCTTCTACTATCGCAGCGGCAACTGGCTGCTGCTGGCCATCGCCCTGATCATCCTCTCCTTCGAAGG
>JACZSB010000423.1 GCA_022574435.1 Fidelibacterota bacterium | reverse complement strand
TTCATCGGCCGGAAACGGTGGCCGGGGCCGTTGGCCTGGCCGTCAAACATCCGGGCGCGCTCTTTCTCGCGGGCGGCACGGACCTGATGGTGAACCTGCGCAAGCGGTTGGCGGAGCCGGAGCACGTGATCTCGCTGGCCGGGGCCGCCGAGATGCGCGGCATCGCCAAGGAAAAAAACGATGCTTCGGCCGGCGAAACCGGCGGCGTGATCGCCATCGGCGCGCTGACCACGATGACGGAACTCGCGGGCGACCCCTTGATCGGGAAACACCTGCCGATGCTGGCGGAGGCGGCGGGGCTGGTGGCCGGCCCCACCATCCGCGGCATGGCCACCCTGGGCGGCAACATCGTCAACGCCTCGCCTGCCGGGGACACCCTGCCGCCGCTGTACGCCCACGATGCCCGGGTCCGGATTACCTCCTCCGATGGCGAGCGGGAACTGCCCATTGCGGAAATGGTCACCGGGCCGGGAAAGACTGCCCTTAAGCCTGGTGAGTTGCTGACTGCCATTGTCATACCCAAGCGACCGGGGGCGTCCATCTTTTACAAACTGGGACTACGGCGCTCCATGGCCATTGCGGTGGTGAATTTCGCCATCACAGCCGTGGTGCAGGACGGCGGCTTCTCCCAGCTGGCGGTAGCTGCCGGTTCGGTGGCTCCCACAGTGGCGCCCCTGCAACGGTTCACCGCTGCGCTGGTGGCGGGAGCTTCACTCCCGGAAGCTATACCGCTGGTTGACGAGGATATTGCTCCCATTGCGGACTTGAGAGCCACGGCGGAGTACCGCTACACGGTTCTAAAGAATTTATTGGAGCACACCCTGGCTGGTGTGCTGGCAGGAGAAGCCCATGACTGACCGACTGACCCCCCTGTCCCTTTCGCGGCTGATGCACTGGGCATTGGCCGATGAGGAAGAGGGCCACATATACGGGATTTACCGGGAACAGTTTTTCAAGCCGTCCCAAAACGATCCTTTCAGGGTGCGCCGCTACGGGCAGTTGCTGGAAACCCCCATCGGGGTGGCGGCGGGACCACACACCCAGATGGCCCAAACTATAGTCTGCGCCTGGCTCACCGGCGCCCGCTACATCGAACTCAAGACTGTGCAGACCCTGGATCAGATTGAGGTGGCCAAACCGTGCATCGACATGCAGGACGAGGGGTATAACTGCGAATGGTCCCAGGAACTGCGGCTGGAAGAGAGCTTTGATGAATACCTCAAAGCCTGGGTCCTGCTGCACCTGCTCAAGGACCGCTTTGGTTGGGGAGCACCGGAGGAGCCGGGCTTCATTTTCAATATGAGCGTGGGCTATGACTTGAAAGGGATCATGCAGCCCAACGTCCAGCGGTTCCTGGACCTGATGGCCGATGCCCAGGAGCCGCTGGAGCGGGCCATAGGGGAGCTGGCGGAGTGTTATCCCCGGGCCCGGGAAGTGGCCATACCCACCCTGATTTCGGACAATATCACCCTGTCCACCATGCACGGCTGCCCGCCCGCCGAGATCGAACAGATTGGGCGCTACCTGATTACCGAGCGGCGGCTGCATACCGCCATCAAGCTCAATCCCACCCTGTTGGGGCCGGAGCGGTTGCGGGATCTGTTGAACCGGCAGCTGGGGTACGAGGTAGAGGTGCCCGATTCCGCCTTCGAGCATGATCCTGATTTCACTGAAGTGGTTCGGTTTGTGCGGCAGTTGCAGTCGGTGGCGGATGAGGCCGGCGTCTCGTTCGCAGTGAAGTTGACCAACACCCTGGAGGTGCTGAATCGGGGTGAGGCCCTACCGCCCGTTGAGAAGCAGAAATATCTGAGCGGCCGGGCGCTGCATCCCTTGAGCATCGATCTGGCGGCGCTGCTGCAGGCGGAATTCGACGGTGGCCTGGACATCTCCTTCTGCGCCGGTGTGGACTACCTAAATGTGGTGGACAGCCTGGCCGGCGACCTGGGCCCGGTGACCGTCTGTTCCGACCTGCTCAAGCCGGGGGGTTACTACCGGCTGGGGCAGTACCTGGAGGAAATTGAAAATGCCTGCTCAGCCGCCGGAGCAGACGACCTGGCGGGATTGATCAAGTTCCGGGCCGGTGGTAACACCGATGTCAACCAGGCGGCTTTGGCCAACCTGCAAGGCTATGCCCAGCGGGTGGTGGGCGATGAGCGCTATCATAAGTCGACTTTCCCTTACAGCGACATTAAAACTTCCCGGCCGTTAACGGCCTTCGATTGTATCCAGGCCCCCTGTGTGGAAACCTGCGCCGTGGAGCAGGCGGTCCCCGAGTATATGCACCAGGTGGCGGAGGGCGACCTGCCGGCGGCCCTGACGGCCGTCAGGTGGGATAACCCCTTGCCGCAATTCACCGGCCTGGTGTGCGACCACCTGTGCCAGTCTAAATGCGTCCGCATGAATTACGACCAGCCGTTGGCCATCAGGGAGATCAAGCGCTTCGTGGCCGAACAGGCCGGAGATGTTGCCGTACCGGCGCTCTCGCCCCATAATGGACTGAAGGTGGCGATTATCGGTGCTGGTCCCTCGGGGCTGGCC
>JACZSB010000072.1 GCA_022574435.1 Fidelibacterota bacterium | reverse complement strand
CCTCCAGCGGCGGCCAGGAAGGGGAACATGAAGTTTATCCGGGCGTAGGTCAGCCCGCCGAACGGTGGCCCCAGTATGCGCCCCAGGCTACCAATGCTCTGGGTCACTCCCATGGCGACCCCTTGCTCGCCCTCGCCCGTGCGCATGGAGATCACCGCCAGCACCGCCGGCGTCACCAGGCTGTTTCCCAGCGCCACGAAGAAGGCTCCCAGGTAAAGCTCAACCACGCTACGCAGGAAAGGGATGGACGCCAGACCGATAGCCATGGCCAGCAACCCCAGCTCGATCACCCGGTCCTCACCCACCCGCGCCGCCAACGGCTTGACCACCAGCCCCTGGACGGCCGCCCCTACAATACCGATGAACATGAATACGAAACCGCGCTCCTGGGCGGAAATATGGAGTATGTCGCGGCCGTACTCCACGAAGGTTACATGCAGCACGCTGAAGGCGGTGGTAAACAGGAAGAACACCGTCAGGGTCCGGGAGAGCTCCGGCCGGGCCCAGAACTGGCGCACGTTGCCCAGGGAGACGGCCAAGGCCCGCCAGGCACTCACCGGCGCTGACTGGAGCTGCGCGGCGCGGCGCTCCTCTTTGCTGCGCGACTCGGGCAGTATCACCAGGGCCGCCAGGCAGTTGAGCAGCGAGATGGCCGCCGCGAAGTAGGCCGGGGCCTGGTTGCCATAGGCCGTCGACAGGATCCCCCCGATGGGAAAGCCCACGATAAAGCCCAGGCTGAAGGCCGCCCCTATCAGCCCCATGCGGCCGGCCCGCTCCGACGGGGTACTAATGTCCGCCACGTAGGCCTGGGCGGTGGAGATGTTGGCGTTGGCGATACCCGCCAGCATCCGCGAGGCGAACAGCACCCACAATTGGGTGGCCGAGCCGAATATGGTAAAGGCCACTGCGGATGCCGCCAGCCCAACGATGATCACCGGCCGCCGCCCGATCCGGTCACTGATCCGGCCCCACACCGGGGCGAACAACAGCTGCATGGCGGCATAGCTGGCCAGCAAAAAACCCACCGCCTGCTCATCACCGCCCAGGTCCGCGACGAAGTCGTTGATATAGGGGATAATCAGGGTGATCCCCATCAGATCGATGAAGATGGTGATCCAGATGATCACCAGCGAACGTTTCTGCTGGCTGCGCTTCAGTGGATATTCCTATTGGGCTAAGGGACCTCTGCCAAAATAACCGGTCGTCTCTGCCATTATTGCCGTGGCCCTGTCAAACTTTCTTTTGGTGTGGTTCAAATCGGCATGATCCTGGCTATGGCACGGGCTTTGTGCATTCCTCTGGTGGCAAGCAACTAATGCTTGTGGAAAAATGAATGAAAACTTAAAGGAGAAGTAACCATGAACCTCATTAAATATGTACCCCGACGGGTCCGCCTGTCGCCTTTCGATGACATGAACCGCCTGTTCAACCTGATGTACTCGTTCCCTTCAGCCGGCGAATTGGTCCCCCGTTCCTGGACCCCGGCTTTCGATATCCGGGAAACCGATAACCAGCTGATCTTCGATTCGGCCCTGCCCGGAATGAACAAGAAGGACATCGAGGTCACCATCCACGATGGCGTCCTGACCATCACGGGCGAGTTCGAGGATCGCGAGACCAAGGAAGACGATCAGGTTCACAGTGCCGAACTGCGGCGGGGCAAGTTCAGCCGCTCATTCGCTCTACCGACCGAGGTCGACGAGGCCAAGGTGGACGCCCTTTACAAAAACGGCATCCTGACCATTACCCTCAACAAGGTCACCCCCATCGAGGAACAGAAGCGGCGCATTACGGTCAAATAAGCACCACGCGACGCTTGCGACCATCGCTTGGCCTCCCGCTAATTCCGGGGGGCCTTTGCATATCAACCAAATAGTTGCTGACGGTGCCATCCGCCGGCCTGAAATTCGGCCCATGCCTCATAACCTTCGAACCTTGCTGGCAGCCATCATAATGGTCAGCCAAACCACTGTTGCTGCCCAATCGCTGCCGGTTCCCGCGACCCGCCAGGATGATCCCAATATGGTGCAGCTGATCGGCCAGGGAGTCTATAGCTCCATCACCAGCCCGGATTTGAGAGTGTTGTGGGGCCTGACGGCAGCCGGTACCTTGCTGGCCCTGCCTATAGATCGTCACGTCATGCCCAACCGCCACCGCCTTATGCCCGAACCCGTCGCCCGTTTCGGTGACTTATGGGGTGGTGGGGCGGCTGCCATTACTATCCTGCCAATAATTTATCTCGTCGACCGCAGCAAAGGAACTGCCACCGATGAAACCACCCGGCGTCTCAAGTTCGCCTTCACCAGCCTGGTAGCTGTGGGGGCGACCACCGGGCTGCTAAAGGTAGCGGTTGGACGCGAGCGGCCCAATCAGGCCTCACGAACGTCATTTCCTTCGGGTCATACTTCGGCAGCTTTTAGTGTCGCGGAAGTGATCCGAACCCTATACGGCCCCCGGGCCGGCCGGCCCTTCTACCTGGCTGCTATCATCAGCGGTATCAGCCGCGTCCATGATAATAAACACTATCCCTCGGACGTGATTGCCGCCGCCGGGCTGGGAATAGGGTTGGTGAGAGGCTTTAAGCTGGCCCAGCAATGGACCGGCTCCGGACATTCACTACAATTGGGCGTAAGCGGTCAAGCGATCGGTCTACTCTATTACTTTTAAACTTGGGTCGGCGGAAATCGCCTGGCCAGCTTGGGGACCCCCGCTGCACCGGTCAGGGTGAGGCCGGTTTGCGAATGCTAATCAACTGGCAGAATTTGCGATTTGGTTTTCGCGGTCATCCAGCAGCGTTGTAATTGCCTCAATTGTCTCCGCATCGAGGGTCCAATCCGCAGCCGCGGCGGTCTCCTTAATCTGCTCCGGCTTGCGCGTCCCGGTGATAGCACTAGTTACTTCCTTCCGGCGCAGCACCCAGGCCAGCGCCAGCTGGGCTGTTGTATGCCCAGCTCTTTGGGCGATCTCCTGGAGTTTCTCCACCGTCGCCAGGTTGATCTCCAGCTGCGGTGAATTGAAATAGCTGCTCCGGCTGCGAAAGTCGTCCTCAGGGAGTTCCGCCGCTCGTTCGGCGCTAAACTTGCCTGTGAGCAAACCGTTCTGCATCGGCGAATAAGCTACCACTCCTATACTATTATCCCGGCAGTAGGGCAATATTTCCGCCTCTACATCCCGCCTGAACATACTGTACGGCGGCTGCAACGATGCTACTGAATGAGTGGGGGATAGCCGTTCCAGCTGTTCTGCATTGAAGTTGGATACCGCCGGGTAACGGATCTTTCCCGACTCTTTCAGCTCCACCAACGCTTCCCAGCCCTCCGTAATATCCACCTCCGGGCTGGGCCAGTGTATTTGGTATAGATCGATGTAGTCGGTCTGTAGGCGCCGTAGGCTCTCCTCGGCCTCCCGAACGATACTATCGCGTTTCAAAGAGTTGGAGATTTTGCCATCGTCGTCCCAGACCATGGAGCACTTAGTGGCGATGAGCACTTCGCCACGAATGCCCTGCACGGCGCGCCCCACGACCTCCTCCGACCGGCCCAGTCCGTAGACCGGGGCGGTGTCAATCCAATTCACCCCCACGTCCAGCGCCCCATGTATGGCCCTAATGGAGTCCCGGTCGTCCTGGGTTCCCCAGCCGAATTCATAATCGCCGCCCCCTAGCGCCCAGGCTCCAAAGCCGATAACGCTCAGGTGCAGATCGGTCTCACCTAACTGTCTGGTCTGCATAGTTTCTCCTCCCGGTTTTTACAGAGCTCAATTTTAATTATGCCTGACTATCGGCTCGCACTGCTAATTGCGCTCTCGCTGAATTTTCCACCTGTCTACCACCAATTCTCCATCAACAACAATATACTCGTCGAACTGAGCTGCTGTCAGGCAGGAGTGGTTAGGTAAAATGATTACCCGGCAACCCACCGGCAGCCCAGCCAGATCGGCGGCTGATTTTCCCTTAATGATGCCGTGCTCCTGGGACATCGCCACCACGTTAAATGAGGTGTGAAGGGACATATTTGCTCGATCAGATACTATGGCCCCCCAGTTTGGCGTTGAATCCAGGTGTGCCGGTCCCGGGTCCTGGGACAGTGCCAGCGCACCGGCATCTATCACTACCTGGTTACGGTCTGGTTGATGTGAAATTACCGTTGCCATGACCGTCAAGGCACAATCCTCCGGTTGACACGAGCCCAGGGCCAACTGGGTACGATCATGGAAGACATAATTGCCCGGACGGGCCTCGTCAATCCCCTCCAGGTCGGTCGCTACGGCCATAGTCGGCGTGGCCCCTACGCTCAGTACCGGTACTTTAACGCCCACGGTCCGTAACTGCGCGGCGAACCGATTTAAAATCCGTCTTTCCTCATGGGCAATCGCCTGAATTTCGGAGACCGCCGCCGCTTTATAAGCGTGGCCGGCGTGTGTCAGCAGTCCCGCGAAATCCAGGTGCTGCGCCCCAGCTATGGCCTGGGCCAACTGGAGGGCATAGGCACTGTCGGGATCAACCCCCGCGCGGTGATAGCCGCCGTCTACTTTTAGCCAGGTTTTGAGCCTCTGTCCCTCGACGCCTGCTGCCCGGTCCAGCGTTTCCACCAGTGCCAGATCATCCACGGTGATACCTAAGTTTACCTGGCTGGCCAGCGCCAGAGCGCGTTTAATCTTTCCCGGCTCCAACGGCACGGCATAGGTGATGTCATTAAAACCGGCCCGGGCAAAAATTTCGCCCTCTGTGAGCGTAGAGACCGTAATCCCCCGGGCGCCGCTATCCCGCTGCAGCCTGGCGACCTCCAGGCATTTATGGGTTTTGATATGGGGGCGCAAGGCAACCCCCAGCCGCCGGGCGCGAATCGCCATATTGGCAATATTCCGTTTCAGGATATTGATATCCAGCAGCAATGCCGGCGTTGACTGGGTAGTTAAATCCATATTTTCAAGCCTGCCCGCACTTCGAAGGCGCGCCTACAATTGCAAAGGGCTTGGCAGTAAGTTAATACATGACCTTAACCTGTATCTCCTGCGGCAAAGCCCATTTCCCCCATGAACGGCAGAATGTCTGCCGGCGATGCGGCCAGCCGTTGCGGGCCGATTATTTTTTCTCACCGGAAGGGATTGACCCCGATGAGCACTTGATCGATCATCCCACCCTGTGGCGCTACCAGGCTTTTTTACCCTCAGTATCAGAAAAATACCGGATTTCGCTCGGCGAGGGCAATACGCCGCTACGGGAGATTGAATATAAAAGCCGTAGAATCTATCTGAAGGATGAGACCGGCAATCCCACTGGATCATTCAAAGACCGGGGGATGTGTGTGGCCCTGTCCATGGCCCGGGCCCTGGGTATCTCGCGCATAGCGCTCCCCTCTGCGGGCAACGCTGCGGTGTCTGCCGCCAGCTATGCCCTGGCGGGCAATCTGGGCTGCCTGGTTTACCTGCCTGATTCCATCCCTGGAAAGATAGTAGACGAAATTAAAGGCTGCGGCGCAGAGGTGGTTTTGGCTGGCAGTACTATCAAGGAGGCCGCCGCCGCCATGGCCGAACAGTTGGATGGCAGCTGGTTCAACATCAGCACCTTCAAGGAGCCCTACCGGGTCGAAGGCAAAAAGACCATGGGGTTAGAAATCGCCGAGGCACTGGGCTGGGAATTCCCCGATGTGGTCATCTACCCCACCGGTGGCGGAACGGGGCTGATCGGTATCTGGAAAGCTTTTCAGGAGCTCCGCAGCCTCGGCTGGGTACGGCAGAAAATGCCCCGCATGGTGGCTGTGCAATCTGAAGGCTGCGCCCCGGTGGTAGAGGCTTTTCTTTCCGGTTCCGCGTCCACCAAGCCCTGGCCGAAACCCCACACCCGGGCGCTAGGCCTTAATGTCCCTGCGCCGCTGGGCGGCGAATGGATGCTAAATGTCCTGCGCGAGAGTAATGGCACGGCCCTCGCCATACCTGAAGATCATATCGCGCCGGCCCGAGAGCGGATGCAAGTGCTGGCCGGTATGTCCGTGGGGGCGGAAGTGGCGGTGGCCTGGCGGGGGTTGGAGCTGCTTATCGAACAGAATTGGGTCGCTCCCGAGGATCGAGTGGCCCTGGTGGTGACTGGTGATGATCGCCGCTACGCCTGATTTCCGGTCCCGGGCCGCCGCCCGAATAGAACACTGCCCAGCCTGACATGAGTGGCGCCTTCCTCAACCGCCAACTCGAAATCCCCGGACATGCCCATGGATAAATCCTTACAGGTCGGGATCTCCTTCGAAATCTCCTCCCGCAGGCGGCGAACGCTGGAGAAACAGTCTCTTATGCGCTGCTCATCCCCGGTCAAGGGCGCAATAGTCATCAGGCCGGCGACCGCCAGATTTTCCACACCCGCGATTGCCGTGATCTCCCGGCGTAACTCATGGGGATCAAAGCCGCTCTTGGCTGGATCGCCGCCGGCATTCACCTGCAGATAGACCGGCACTCGTTTGCCCAGCTGGCCGGCAATCCCGTCTAGCCGCCGGAGAAGTTTGAGCGAATCCACCGATTCGATTAAGTCAAATAGCTCCAACGCCTGGCGAGCCTTATTGGATTGCAGGCGCCCGATAAAATGCACCTGGCACTGATCTCGCTGTGAAAATTGTGGCAGCTTGGCCGCCGCTTCCTGGACCCGGCTTTCACCAAAAATGCGGTGGCCGGCCTGGTACCCCGTCATCAGCGCCTCAACCGGGAAGGCCTTGGTAACCGCCACAATAGTGATGTGCTCAGCTGCATTGGGGCTGCGGGCCTGGGCGGCGGCTATGCGGCTGCGGACCCGCTCTAGCGCCTCTCGAAGATTGGCCGCATCAGGAATTTCTGAGTAACCCATACCACAAATTTAAAGGTCGAACCTAACCCTGTTTTAACTATTCGCGGATGGAGAGTGAAGTAACGCTTTAAATCTTTTCCCCTCGCCAGATCGCATACCGGGTGAATACAACCGGCATGTTTGATCGCTGTTTCCGGGATCATTCAAAAGACCGGCGTCTCTTCTTTAAGGCTGGAATGAGTATGAAAACTGGCGATTATCGCCAAATCAGCGCCCCGGATAAAAAATGGCCCCTAATGTGCGGGAGGGGCCGTAGTCCAAATCAAGAATTAGAAGAAACAGCAGTCAGTTTGAGCTTTCGGGCGGTTCTTCCTCTCCCTCTTCATCGCTGCTCTCCTCTTCCTCGATCACCCGGGAAATGGAAGCGATTCCGGCCTTCTCATCCAGGCGGATAACCCGCACCCCCTGTGTGGCCCGGCCGGTGGTTCGGATGTCCTTCACCGGCAACCGGATCATCACACCGGAGTCGGTAATGATCATCAGATCGTCCGTGTCCACCACCTCCATCATGGCCATCATGTGACCCACACGGTCTGTAGTACGCAACGTGAGCACCCCCTTGCCGCCGCGATGCTGAACTCGGTAGGCTGATACTTCCGTGCGCTTCCCAAAGCCGTTGTCGGTGACCACCAGTACCGTCCCTTCGCGCCGCACTACGATCATACCAACCACGTAGTCGTCCGGCCCCGCCAGAGTAATCCCGCGCACCCCCATCGTTTTGCGTCCCATGGGCCGGGCGTCCGATTCCTTGAAACGGATCGACTTGCCGGCCCGGGTGCCAAGGATTATATCGTTCTCACCGTTCGAGATCTTGGCCTCGATCAGCTCGTCTCCCTCAACGATGTCAATGGCATAGATACCACCCTTGCGCGGCTTGCTGTAGGCTGCCAAGGAAGTGCGCTTCACCTTCCCTTTGCGGGTGGCCATGACCACGTAGCTGTCTTCGGGAAATTCCCGCACGGCCACGAATGCTTTTAGCTTTTCGCCTGATTCGCAACCGATCAGGTTGACAATTGCCCGTCCCTTGGACAGGCGGCCGACTTGGGGAATTTCATGCACTTTAAGCCAATAGCACTTACCTCTATCGGTGAAAAAGAGGATATAGGCGTGGCTGGTGGCAATAAATAAATGCTCGACGAAATCATCTTCCAGGGTGGTGGCGCCCTGCATGCCGCGGCCACCTCGCCGCTGCCGGCGCCACTGGCTGCTGGCCGAGCGCTTGATATAGCCGTTGTGACTAACCGTGATGACCATATCTTCGTCGGCGATCATGTCCTCAACGGAAAAGTCGCCTGCTTCGGGAATGATCTCGGTGCGCCGTTCATCGCCGTAGCGCCGCTTAACCTCCAGCAGCTCGTCCTTGATAATGGTCATGCGACGGCCTTCGTCCGCCAGGATACTCTCTAGCTCGGCAATCTGCTCCATGATTTCTTTGTGTTCAGCTACCACCTTATCCACTTCCATGGATGTGAGCCGCTGCAGGCGCATCTCCAGGATGGCGGTGGCTTGGCGCTCGGATAGCTTGAATTGCTTTCTGAGCCCTTTGCGGGCGGCCTCGGGGTTGGCCGAGGCGCGGATCAGGGAAATTACCTCATCAATGTTTTCCAGGGCGATTTTCAGCCCTTCCAGGATATGGGCCCGTTCCTGGGCTTCATTCAACTCAAAGGTGGTCCGCCGCACTACTACTTCATGCCGGAAGTCGATGAAGTAATTAAGCATCTGCTGCAGGTTTAATACTCGCGGGACACCGCCTACCAGGGCCAGCAGGATGATGCCATAGGTATCCTGAAGCTGGGTTTGCTTATATAGATTGTTCAGCACCACTTCTGGTATGGCATCACGCTTCACCTCGATCACCAGCCGGATGCCGTCCTTATCCGACTCGTCCCGGACGTCGCTGATCCCCTCCAGTTTCTTGCTGCGCACCAGGTCGGCTATCCGTTCCACTACCATTGCTTTATTGGTCTGGTAGGGAATTTCAGTGATGATAATCCGCTCCCGGTTGCCCCGGGTCTCTTCCACCGTGGCCCGGGCCCTAATAATCACTTTGCCCCGCCCGGTGCGATAGGCCTCACGGAAGCCCGCGGTTCCCATGATAAAGGCGCCGGTGGGAAAATCAGGACCCTGAATATGTTCCAACAGCTGCTCTAGGCCGTATTCCGGATTGTCCTTGTTGTCGATTAGGTCAATCAGGCCGTCTATCAGCTCATTTAGGTTGTGGGGCGGAATCTTGGTGGCCATACCCACGGCGATCCCGTCCGAGCCGTTTGCCAACAGGTTGGGGGCCACTGATGGCAAGACGGTCGGTTCCTGAAGTGTATCATCGAAGTTTGGCGCAAATTTAACCGTATCCTTATCCAGGTCCCGGAGCAGCTCGGAGGAGAATCGAGTCATCCGGGCTTCAGTATAGCGCATGGCCGCAGCGCTGTCCCCGTCCACCGAGCCGAAATTGCCCTGGCCCTGGACCAGGGGGTAACGCAAAGACCAGGGCTGCGCCATGCGCACCATTGCGTCGTAAACCGAGGCATCACCATGGGGGTGATACTTGCCCATCACGTCGCCCACTATCCGGGCACACTTTTTCATGGTCCGGTTATAACTAACACCCAGCTCCGACATGCCGTAAAGCACCCGGCGATGGACCGGTTTCAAGCCGTCACGCACATCCGGCAGAGCCCGGCTGACGATCACCGACATGGAGTAATTGAGATAAGACTCCGATATCTCGTCAACCAGCTCGCGGGGTATTGTTTTCCCTGGTACTACTTCCATCTGCTTAGAGTTACCTTCAAAATGCAATACTTAAAATTGAACTTGGTTCACGGCCGGTAACCGCCTAAACCTCAGACATCCAAGAAGGTTACATAGCGGGCATTTGTTTCGATGAACTCCCGCCGCGATTCCACATTGTCACCCATTAATCGCGAGAAGATGCTATCGGCCTCCGTCGCGTCTTCCACCGTCACCTGCAACAGAGTGCGGGTGGCCGGATCCATGGTAGTGGCCCACAATTGGTCCGGATTCATTTCGCCCAGACCTTTATATCGTGAAATTTCGATTTTAGCCTTCCCGCCCTCTTTTTTCAGCCGGGCCAGAATGCGATCCCGCTCCGCATCATCGTACGCAAAATACTCTTTTTTCCCCTGATGAACGCGGTACAACGGTGGCTGGGCGATATACACGTGCCCGTGGTGAATCAACTGCTTCATTTTCCGATAGAGGAATGTCAACAGCAATGTGCGG
>JACZSB010000422.1 GCA_022574435.1 Fidelibacterota bacterium | reverse complement strand
CGCGCTCGGGCACCTCCTTCAGGGCCAGAAAAGGTTCTATCAGCGCGATCTGGACGGTGCGAAGACCGCGTTCGATCGGGCGATTCAGACCGACTCTACCTTTGCGCTCGCCTATCACCGCCGCAGCATTGTAGACGTATGGAACTATGACTACCCCGCTGCGCTTTCGTCCGTCGATCTGGGCGTCTCCCACGCCGCGTCCACCACCCGCGAATGGCGCGACCTGCTGCGTGCGCAGCGCCTCCTCGTCACGCGCCAGGCCGACAGTCTGGTGGACCTGGCCTTTGACGCCGACCTGTCGGCCCTCATCATTGGGCAGACCTACGATTACTCCATCTCGGCCGTCGACCAGTACGGCAACCGGACCTTGCAGGAGACCAGGAGCATAACCGTGGTGGAGCGTTGGCCCCACAGTCCGTCGCCGGCGCTCAATGCCCTGTCCGTCGACCCGGCCACTGGCATCGCCGTGGTCTTTACCGAAGCTCTGGATGGCACGACGCTCAATGGCAATACGATCGGCATCCACGGCTCACTATCGGGAACTCACGCCGCCACCTACGACTACGACGGCCCCACCAAGACGGCCACCGTGAACCCCGACGTGGACTTTGCCATCGGCGAGGTGGTGACGGTGACCCTCACCACCGGAATTCAGTCAATTTTGGGCGATCCCATGCCGGCGCCCTACAGCTGGAGCTTCACGACCGCTGTTTCAAGCGGGTCAGCCGTATTTGGGATTTCCGATAGCCCAACAGCGGGGAGCAATCCATTAGGCGCCATACCTGGTGACTTCAACGGTGATGGGATATTGGATTTAGCCGTTACCAACACCAGTTCCGACAACGTAACCATTTTCATCAATGATGGCGACGGACAATTTGTTTTGGATACAACCATCGCAGTCGGTGACGGACCCGAGGGCCTGGCAGCGGGAGACTGGGATGGGGATGGTGCTGTCGATTTGGCTGTTACTATCAGGAATGTCGACAGTATCGTCCTGTTGATGAACGATGGCAGCGGCAACTTCACGTTAGGGTCACCCATTGCCGTAGGCGACCGCCCCCGGGATCTAGCCATGGGAGATTGGGATGGCGACGGCGATCTCGATCTGGCGACGGTAAACCAGATTTCGGACAATCTATCTATACTGCTGAATGATGGCAGTGGGCTGTTCACGGTCGGCAGCTCTCCAGCGGCAGGAGACTACCCAATTGAAATAGCGGTTGGAGACTGGGATAGCGATGGCGACCTCGACCTGGCATCGGCCAACTTTAATTCCGATAACGTCTCCATTTTGTCCAACGATGGCAGTGGAGGTTTTACGCTGCTGGGGACTGTCCTGGCAGGTAACGGCGCCGCTGCCATAATCGCCGGCGATTGGGATGGCGATGGCGATCTTGATCTTGCGACCGGGAATTTCTCCGAGGATACCGCCACCCCTCTATTCAATGATGGCAATGGCGTATTTACTCAAGGTACAGCCCTGGCAGCCGGCGATGCTCCCCAGGGGATCACAGTGGGAGATTGGGACGGCGACGGTGATCTCGATTGGGCGGTGGCGGCTGAAACCGCGGACATAGTGTCCATTTTCATCAATGATGGTCTGGGGAATCTGACCTTGCTCCGAACGCAAACTGTAGGCGATCGTCCCCAATCGGTGCACGCGGGAGATTGGGACGGCGATGGGGATCTGGACCTGGTCACGGCCAATTTTAATGCGGGGAATGTTACCATACTGACCAACAAGGCCAGGGTCGACATCCTGGCCTCCACCAACTCCCTTTCATTCGGCATCCTTGAATCATTAACGGAAACGGGCCTGACCTTCACCATCCGCAATGAAGGCGGCCTCAACCCGCTGATTATCTCCGGCATCAGCACTTCCCACGCCGACTTCACGGTCAGTCCCGCAACGGCCTCCATCAACGCCCTGGAGAGCCTGGACTTAACCGTTACTTTCGCACCCACCGAGGTCCGGCACTACGCCGACAGCCTGACTATTTCATCCAACGATCCCGATGAGCCGGAAGTCATAATCCAGCTTACCGGTACCGGCGCCCCGACAGTGGTAGCGGCCGGCCCACCGGGGAACAGCCTGGGGGGCAACAATACCGACAACCTGACTGCCACCTTCAATGCCGCCATGGCCGAGGCTACCATCAACGATTCCACCTTCCTGGTTTTCGGGGATATGTCGGGCCAGCACTTTGGGACCGTGACCTACGATGCCGGATCGAAAACAGCCACGCTAAACCCCGCCCGGGATTTCGTGTTTGGAGAGAAAGTCACAGCCGTTCTCACCGACTCTATCAAATCTCTGGCAGATGGAATCGATCTGGTGGGTGGGCACAGTTGGCAATTCAGTGTGGCGCCCCTCTTCGGCAGCGGTGCCTTTGTGGCCGAAGGTTCCACTCTGAGCACCGGCGGTGCTCCCTTTACCGTAGCGGCCGGTGACTTCAACCGCGACGGCTATAGCGACCTGGCAGCCGCCAACTCCAGCGCCGGAACGGTCAGCAGCTTCCTGAACGGCCAGGTGGGCGGATATGGGGCCCCG
>JACZSB010000071.1 GCA_022574435.1 Fidelibacterota bacterium | reverse complement strand
CCTTGCGACGGCGAACAGTGGCAGCAACAACGTGTCGGTGCTGCTGAATAACGGCAACGGCACTTTTACCGCAAAAATCGACTACGCCGTAGGAACTGGCCCCTTTTCTGTTTTTTCCGCCGACCTGGACGGCGACGGCGACCTGGACCTGGCGGTGGCGAACTTTAGCAGCAACAACGTCTCGGTGCTGCTGAACATTGACCAGAGTGACACCACGCCCCCTGCCGCGCCCACGGGCCTGGTGGCGGTGGCCGGCAATCAGCGGGTCGATCTCAGTTGGCGGGCCAACAGCGAGGCTGATTTCCTGCGGTATCGTGTGTACCAGAGTGAGGACCAGACAAACTGGGTGAAGGTGGATTCTACTGGCGCCAGCCTGCCATTGGATACCACCACTACCATCGCAAACCTGACTATTGGCACGACCTATTACTTCCATGTGACGGCGGTGGATGCTGCCCTGAACGAGAGCGTAGCCTCCAACGTGGAGAGCGCCACGCCCCAGGGCGCCGGTACCGCACCTACGGTGACCACCGGCCTGGCGATGAACATCACCTCCACAGCGGCGACCCTGCGCGGCACGGTGAACCCCAACGGCACCATTACAACCGCCACCTTTGAATACGGGACGACCCCAGGTTATGGCAGTTCGGCCGCTGCCGGCCAAAGCCCGGTTTCCGGAACGGGAGAGCTGGCCGTAAGCGCCACCATCTCAGGGCTGACCCCGAACACTATCTATCATTATCGGGTGGCGACTACCAGCCTGGCCGGACCCATCAACGGGGGGGACATTGTCTTTCAAACACCGGCCGATGCCAATGTCACCATCGATAACCAGGTGGTCACCGGCACCGGCCAGGTCACCTTCACGGGCACCGGCGTCACTATGAACTTCACCAGCCTGACCGGCACGGATACCATTACCGTCAGCGATATCAATTCCGCGCCCGGCGGGTCGCCTCCATCAAGTGTGACCATGCTGCTCAACCGCTATTGGGTCATCGACCGCTCCGGCAGCGGCAGTTTTTCTCTGGACATTACCTTTGACCTGGGACCAGGGACGATCAGCGCAGCTGATCAGGCCGCCCCGGGCAACCTGCGCCTCCTGCGCCGGGCCACGGGGAGCGCTGATTCCTGGGCCGAGGCTGCCGGCGCGACCAGCGCCACCGATAGCTCCACGACCTTCGCGGGGATTACCGGTTTCAGCGAGTTTACCATCGGGAAGTTCGAAGATATCGTGGGGCCCGCCATTACCGGTATCAGCGCCACTTCCAGTCCCAGTGTTAACCAACCTGTCACCGTTACGGCCACCATCACTGATGCCAGCACCTTTACGGCTACCCTGCGCTATGCCCTAGGCAGCACGGCCAGCTACAGCCAGGCGGCTATGACCAACCAGGGTGGGGATACCTTCAGCGGAACCATACCAGGCACGGCCGTCACCATCGCCGGCCTAGCGTATTACCTGGAAGCTGTGGATAGTCTGAGCAATATGAGCCGTACGGATACTACCTCTCTCCGGATCAGCTTCACCGCCGGTACCCTTACCACCGGTATGGCCGGTAGCGCCTACCCCTCCGGTATCCCCCGGGACAAGTGGCGGCTGATCTCCATCCCGGGTGACGTTATCGACAAGTCGGTCAGTTCGATTATCCAGAGTGCCATGGGAGTTCCATCCACGGATACCACCTGGAAAATATTCAGGTTTGCCGGCCCGGGCGACAGCGATTATCAGCCGGTCACCAGTTTTATCAGTGGCCAGAGCTATTTCCTGAAGCAAGTGGCGCTAAGCACTGTCACCTTCACCTTGGGGGCCGGGAGTTCAGCGGATCTCAGCGGCCTGAGCGTCACACTGGCGCCCGGGGAATGGTATTTCTTATCATCACCATTTACCTTCCCGGTTACTGTTTCGGCCGACCAGGGTGTCTTTAGTGGCCCATTTGCCTACGGCGGTTTCGGTTCCGGGGGGCAGGAAGGCTGGTCCCAGGGGCAGGTGCAAACCACCTTTAATCCGTGGGGCGGCTATATCGTCTACAATACCTCCGGTCAGAACCAGGTGCTGGATATCGTTCCCGCCAGCCTGGGCAAAAGCGGGCCACTGGCCAAAGCCAATGAGGATCAATGGAAGGGCTGGAAAGTCCATTTTGTGGTCGAGGGCGAGAAATATTTCGATGCCGGCAATGTTATCGGCCGCATTCAGGGGGCCTCCGAGGGGCTTGATGCTTATGATCACCCGGAGCCGCCTCGCATGGATGAATACCTGTCACTGGTCATGGAACTACCTGGATTTGATAGCCAGTCGCAGAGCTATACGACCGATTTTCGCTCAATCGAGGAATTCAACGGCGTCTGGGATTTTGTGCTGGTGACCAAAGGGGAATCGGCGCCGCTGTCCCTGCGATCTTCGCTCGAAGGAGACACACCGCCGAAGATTATATTACTCGACCTTTTGACCCGGGCGGAATACGATTTAACCGCGGGGGAACAGGTACCGGCAATTACAGAGTACACTGAACGCTACCCCTACCACCTGAAAGCTATCGCCGGGTCCGCCGATTACGTAGCCGGCGTCGTCCATGAAACCTGGACAGCCCTCCCGGAGAAATATGTGCTGTCCCAGAACTATCCCAATCCGTTCAACCCGGAAACAGTCATCCCATTTATATTGCCTCGTCCATCGCGTGTGGCACTGATCATTTATAACCTTATTGGTCAGGAAGTTATCACCCTGCTCAATGATTGGCGCGATATGGGTTCGCATACAATTACCTGGAACGGTCGCGGAAGGCAAGGGGAACTGTTACCAACAGGTATTTATTTCGCCGTCTTACGAGCGGGAGACACCATCCGGACCCGGAAGATGCTTCTATTGAAATAGTATCCATAGTCCCGCAGGATGCTGGGCTGCTACCAAAATAGTTAGCTCCTGACTCCGTCACCTGCAATTGTACCTGGCTACAGCATCGGGCAAAGATATTGGCCTGCCTGGCGCGAACTAACCGGCCCCCTTATCTCCCCGCTTCCCAATCCCGCCCATGGGGCGCCTGAGGGAATGCGCTCCGGTAAGGATTGATGTCCCTGACCAAGTTCGTGCCGGCAGATGTGCCATCGTTGCGCCACAGCTCAATTCCGCTCATGCCGCCATCAGCCTGGAAATAGAGCATGTCGCCAACGGCGAATAGATGGGAAGGATTCGAGCTGCTGGCCGGATAGATATCGCTGACCATGAAAGTCCCCGGCCCGGTACCATCACTGCGCCACAGCTCGGTGCCCAGCAGCCCGTCATTGGCCTGGAAATAAAGGTTGCCGTCCATCACGGTTAAATATCGGGGGTTGGAACTGCCCCAGGGGTTGATGTCCAGCACCATCCGGGTACCCATTTTGGTGCCGTCACTGATCCACAGCTCCTTTCCATTTGTGCCGTCATCGCTGGTGAAATACAGTATGCCGTTCATTTCCGTGAAGGGCGGGATATATTCCCGGTCGACATAAATTATTTCACGCTCGATAAAAACCACCGAATCAAGCATCGCATTCCCTTGAGCATAAAGTGGGCCCAGGGCGAAAGTGATCAGGAATAGAGTAACGACTCCCCGGCCGAATATGCGGGTCAAGGGAATGGACTTGAAGACTGATTGAACTCCATGCATTGCGCTCATTTTAGAATCCTTCCTTGAGGGGACAGGGTCAATACCGGTCAAATCTTGGTAGAGCAAAAACTTATGTCGGCACATCCGTTATTGTGCATTCAATTTTATCCGGCTAAACGCCGGTGTTAATGCTATAGCGCATGATCACCTTAGCACTCGAAGGCCGCCGGCATTCCACAAAGCCCAGCTGCTCGAAAACCGCTGGAAGGCCCATGAAACTGGACACCGGCGGCAGGCGTCCCTTCCTGGGGAGGGTGGGATAGGCCTCGATTACTGTAGCGCCGTTTTCGCCGGCGTACTCCACTGCGGCGGCAATCAGCCTGCGCATCACGCCCCGGTTGCGTTGCCCACGGGACACAAAGAGACAAACGATAGACCAGACGGGGGTGCCATCGATCGGTTTTAGCACCCGCGAGCGGTTGAGTGACGCAAACCGGTCCCGGGGCGCCACCGAGCACCAGCCCACCGCGTGGCCGTCATCATAGAGCAGGATACCGGGTAGTTCGCCGCTCGCTACGATGGTCTGCATGGCCTGCCGGTTACCCTCACCCTGCTGCCGCTCGAACTCCCCCCGCGTGATGCGCCACCACATACACCAGCAGCCGCCGTAGGCCCCTTTGGGTCCGAACAGCCAGTCGAAATCACCCCACAGTGCGGGAGTCAGGGGGCGCCATTGCCATTCTTTTTGTTGATGGGCATCTATTGGAGAATGCATTTCACGCTCCCTCGAATTTAGCCCAGTGCACAGGCGGTGCAACCCGTACGAAGCCACCCGAACGCTGCCAGCGCCACGGCATAAAGCCTGAAATGGCCAGATAGAGACGCGCTAAGAGCACCGCCGTCGCCCGCCGCAGCAAGTAAAACCGCAGAACTTTCCGCCCCCGGATGGCAGCTGATGGAACCCTGTTATCAGTCAACGGTTAACCCTAGTATGCAGTCATATTAATGAGCGTAGTGAAAATAATCTATTCTTTGGGCGGGCATTTAATCCAATGACAATTTGGGGAGAACCGGCTTAAGTATGTCGCCCCTTAAACGGGAATAATTTGTATTAACCTGATACGGCCCTAAATTAAACTCCCAATGATTGAGACACGAAGGAAGTTATCGCGCCTGTCGCTACGGGCGGCCTGGATTGTATGGTTACCGGTGGTGTCGTGGTGTGGGGATATAACTGGGATTGTAACCTATGCCCCTCCCGTTAAGGCCACTCCGGTCATGTTGAGCGCCTATGCCCGGAACAGTTATCGTCCCCCGGTCCGTGAGACGCAGGGCCCCAGCAATGAAACCATTATTGTCTACCTTCTAGAGCACGCCGCTTTGCCTGCTGTCGCTGCGGAATCAGTCCCGGTGATGGATCAGAGGGAAATAAGTATCCGGCCCCATGTAATGTCTGTGGTAGTTGGTTCCACGGTGGAATTTCTCAATAGTGACAGCGTATATCACAACCTGTTCTCCCTTTCCCGGGCCAAGCAGTTCAATCTGGGGCGCTACCCTCGGGGCCAGAGCCGTCGGGTGCAGTTCGACCGAGCTGGGGAAGTGGAAATATTCTGTGATATCCATTCGGAAATGAACGGCGTGGTGTTGGTCCTGCCTAATCCCTATTTGGACACTATTGATCGCGAGGGGCGTTACCGTATTCGAGATGTGCCCCCCGGGACTTACCAGGTCCGGGTATGGCGCGAGAAATCGCGGGGCGCTGAAGCCACCGTTACGGTCCGGGCCGGGTCGGAGGAAGTAATCCTCAACTTTAACTTATAGCACCTGATATGGACTTCCCAAGATCCCCCAAAGTGAGTCTCCGGCTCAAGATTTTCTTACCGTTTCTGCTGTTGACACTGGCGATCATCGGCCTGATCACCACCTTGGTGAATCAGCGCTTCACCGCCGAGATGCACCGTAACCTGGAGGATTCGCTGGAGAACGCCGGGACCGTTTTTTATACCTATTTCCGCAATAATATTGAACGGCTGATAGATAAAGCCGGGAATGTGAGTGCCGATGCCCGGCTGCAGGCTTCATTAACCACTATGGACCGGCCCACCATTGCCCAAACTGTGGCGGAACTGTATCGGGACCGGCAAGCGGATCTACTGGGCCTGGTCTCCCCGGGGGGGACCCTGGTCACCATGGAGGGCTGGCCTATCGACCTTTTCCCGGATCCCTTATCGGAGCCGGTGATCACCGACGCCCTGAACGGCTACCTGTCCGGCGATATCATAGCCCTGGCCGATACGCTGGTGGCCATCGCCGCCGCCCCGGTGCTTACCCGGCAGGTGGTGCAAGGTGTGCTGGTCATGGGCCAGCAAATGGATCAGTCCTTTTTAGACGAACTACAACTGATGACCGGCTGCCAGCTGGCGTTCCTGGTTAATGGCCAGGTGCCGCACAGTACCCATTTTCCACGAGACCGTTCCCAGGCAGCGAACATATTTGCACCATTGCTGGAATCGACCGGTGTAATCGACTTCCTGGCCGATGGTGAACAATATCTGGGAATGAGGGCGGCCATCACCAATGCCACCAACATAAAGCAGGGCGACCTGATAATTTATAAGTCGCTCGACGCTGCCCTGGCCTCTCTAGGCCCTATCCGTCGCAATATTTACCTGATCGGCCTGGGCGGAATCCTCCTCTCCCTGATTTTCAGTTACATACTGGCTCGTAGCGTCACCCACCCGGTGGAGGAGCTAGCGGCTGCCAGTCGCGCATTCGGAGAAGGCCGGCTGGATGTTGCCGTGCAGGTTAAATCCAACGATGAGGTAGGCACCTTAGCCCACGCCTTCGAGGAGATGCGAACCTCCCTGCTCAAGGCCCGGGAGGAGTTAGTTAGGACTGAACGACTCTCCACGGTTGGGAGGATGGCTAACGCGATTATCCACGACTTCAAGCAGCCCATCAACAGTGTTAAGGGTTTCGCGGATCTGCTGCGCCTGCCTGGGATCGATGACCATAAGCGGGAGAAATATGCGGATATGATCCTGGGCGGCCTGGACCGGATGATGGAGATGGTCAACGAATTGCTTGATTTTGCCCGCGGCGATACCAAACTCCACCTGGAACCGGTGGACCTGAACGCTGTAGTGGCCGATGAGATCGACCATCTGCAGGGTCACAAATCTGATACGGAATTAGAGCTCAGTTTTGTACCTGGGGAGATCGAAACCATCACCCTGGACCGGCGGCGGATCAGGCGGGTTATCGAGAATCTGATCGGGAACGCCCGCAATGCCCTGGCCGGTCGGGGCCGGATCAGTGTGGCCACCGCTGCTAACAATGGGGGGGTGACCCTGACGGTAGCGGATGACGGCCCCGGAATCCCTCCCGAGATCCGCCAGACGCTATTCGATCCCTTCGTCTCAGGGGATAAATCCAAGGGCACCGGCCTGGGGCTGGCCATAACCAAAAGCATAATTGAGGAGCTGGGAGGTCGTATTGATTTTACTACCAAGACAGACGCCGGGACCACCTTCCGGGTCTGGTTACCAAATAAGTAGCATGCGCCGGCTCGCCATCCTTTTGCTCATAATCCTTGCCGGCCTAGCGCCGCTCTCCCACCTATGCGCGCAGCTCACCTGGTCCGGCGATGTGGCGGTGCTGGTGAAGGGACTGGACCGTCACCTTGCTGAGAACCAGAACTTTCGCGGCGATGATCCCTTCAACGAAATTCGGTTACGGCTCTTTCCCCGCCACTGGGTTAACGACCGGATCGCTTTCTTCGGCGAACTGCTCTACGACAACGGCACCGCCTTGCGGGTTAACGGCGCCTACGTGGTCATCAATAGTCTGCTGGAATACCAGGGGGTCAACTTAAAAGCAGGCCTGATCCCCAGCCCCTTCGGCAACTACAGCTTGAGGAGCACCTATTTCAATCTGAATCCCCTGATCGGGGTCCCTTTGATGTGGCATTACAAGACCCCCATGCCCACCGCCATGTACCCAACCAATACGGGCCTCCATGAGGAAAAAGAAAAGATAAATGCAGAGGGGTACGCGCCCATCGGCTACGATGCCTGTTGGGACACCGGTGTGGAGCTCTTCGGCGACTTGGGCCGTCTGGAATACAGTCTGGCCTTAACCGATGGGGCTATGTCATCCCCCCGGGCCGGCGACAACGAGGGACGGCAGCTAATCGCCCGGCTGGGTTTTAATTTCACCGCCGGTTCACGTCTCGGTTTTTCCGTGGCCCGGGGGCCCCACTTCCTGCCCTCGGCAGCTACCAATGACGATAAGCGGGTTGAGGACTTCCAGGCCACCGTGGCCGGGATTTACGCCCAATATATTGTAAACCATCTCCAACTCTACGGCGAACTGGTCCGCAGCACCTGGGAAGCTCCGACAGCCTATTTAGCGGAGGGGCAGGCCCACGCCGATGCCGGCTACCTGGAAGGCCGCTATGATTTCCTGGTACGCTGGTATCTGGCCGCCCGGCTGGACTTCATTACCTACAGTCTGATAGACAACCCCGCCGCTGGTAAGGACGAGCCCTGGGGTGATGATCTTCGACGTCTGGAAACCGGCCTTGGCTACCGGCTCAGCCGGGAAGCAATAGTGAAACTGGTGTATCAGAAGAACGACTACCGGCACGGGTGGAGGTCTGCCGATCCGGAGGTGCTGGCACTACAACTGCACCTGGCGTTTTAGCCTTTAATAACCGCATAACAGCCGGCGAGCGTTGCCCGGAAGGTAATCGGACCTTGATGGCAACCGGCTAGGACTGATCGGTATCTTTTTCGCGGGAGGACAGCCACCCCTCCAGGGCCAGGAAGACCTGTTGCTCAGTGGAGCGGCCTTCCTTCAGGGCGATGTTATAGAGGCGCTGAAAAAGTTCCGTGGGCATGCGCAGGGCGACACTGAAGGTGCGGCCATTTGATTGATATCCGGAGGGCGAAAGGCGCTTATCCATGCACTGAATTTGGCCTCTAAAATTTTTAGAAATCAAGGTAATTTTTCAGCAATCGGCGTACCCTGGGGCAAAGGCCGCAAGTAAATAATCTCAATGGCTGACAGGGTCCGGATATTTAGGTCACGTTATTATATTTGAGATGCAACCGGCGGGAGTCTCATCCGCCCTTGGTGAGGCGGCGTTTTATAATGACGGACTTTGCTATTTTCGAAGCACGAATAGAACTTGCTTTTAACACCAGAATCGAATATATTATAGCACCGGAAGAGTAATAGGACGCAACTCCTATAACGGGTTGTGTTATGGCGCGCAAGGCATGCAGGATTAACGCCCGCCGTTGAACCTGTAGGCAAAAGCCGAACGGCCGGTGTCTTCATTGTCGGCCGCAATGGCGAGAACTTGAGCGTATGTCGGACAATATCAACATAAACGACTTTCTCCTCCGGGGCAATTCCGCGTTCGGCCAGGCTCAAGCCGCTGACAATCGGCCAGAGCAGGCGGACAACGGGCGCGCTATCAATGCTAATGCCGCGGCAAATGCAGTCCCGGCAAACGCCGGCCCGCAGGCAGCCACCCCAGCTGTGATTGTCGATCTCACCCAGCCGGCCGCGGCTACGGCCCAAGCCACTGAGGCTCAACCCACCCGGGCGGCCCTGGGAGCGCAAATCGCCCAGGCGGCCGCTACTTTTCTGGCCGCCAACGCCCCCGACCCAGCTACCGGACGGAACAGCGGTGTGGCCGCCATCCCAGTCGGCCTGGAGGAAGGGCTGGCTCAGGCTGGGACCTTGCAGGGGGCTCCGTTTACCCCCGGCTTGCCGTCCCTGATACCCAACGATGATTTACCAACTTTCCGGCTGGCGGGAAGCTTTGAGGGCACTGCCCTGGGTACGGCTCGTGGTGCCCGGCGATCTAGCACGGCCGCGAACCGGGACACCCGGCTGGGTGCCGGCAATTTACCGACAGCTCCCCGGGCCGCCGCCGGTGCTCAACAGCAGTTCGGACCGTTGGCTCGAGTTCAGACTCGATTGACTAACCCTCAGGCCGGTTCTAGTACCAATTTACCCGGTGGGGGACTTGGAAATTTCACTGCGCCCGGGAATGTCAGTCCCACCAACCGGCTAGCAGGTGGAGCAAATCCCGGCGGAACACCAGCACTCGGCCCGGCGGCCAGGATAGCGGATCGCTTCAGCGGGAATATTCAACTTGGGGGTGGCAATAACTTGAACGCGCCGGCTGCTTTCGGACCAGCGGCCCGGGTGGCGGATCGCTTCAACGGGACCAATCGGCTGGGTGGCGGAAATAATTTAAACGCCACTGCCGCTCCGGCAGTGCCCGAGCCTCCCGGCCTATTGGAGCTGCCCAACCCCGATGATCCGCCAGTTGGCGGATTGGCGCCTCCGGCTGAGCCGCCACCGGCTCCCGAACCTGCTGCTGCGGCAGTGCCCGAGCCTCCAGACCTTGCTGCGCCACCAACCCCGGCCGAAGCGTTAGCTCCTCCGGCTGAGCCACCACCGGCTCCCGAACCTGCTGCTGTGGCGGTGCCCGAGCCTCCAGACGTTGCGGAGCAACCAGCCCCGGCCGTAGCATTG
>JACZSB010000421.1 GCA_022574435.1 Fidelibacterota bacterium | reverse complement strand
GTAGGGAGGTTCACCGATTGAGGCGGCCCAATCCTGTAGCTGGGTCCGGGTCAGCCCTTTTAGAGTGCTGCGGGTATCCTTTTCTGTGGCTAGTTCGGCAATGGCGGGCATCATAGAGGGAGAAGTTAACGGACGGAGGAAGAGTGGACAAGAGGGCGGAAGCCTGGCAACCCGTCAGTTAGCGGACAGGCCGGACGGCTGATCGCCCGGCCGTACGGCCGGGCTGTTTCAACATCTGGTTAATGAAAGGTTAAAATGGTGCCGTGAAAAATACAACTGCCGCTGCCCCTAACATAAAACTTGACGATTTATTATCTCCCAAACCCATATTATAGTTGAATCCTATGTCAAGGGCAAGATTATCATTAAAGAATTTCAAGTAACCGGCCTGTATGTCGAGGCTATTCGTTGCCTCGTCATCATCCGACCACTTAAAATAGTTGAAAAGAGCTCCGGCGTATACGGGTCCAAAGCCCAGTGGCATATAATACCGGCCACCGAGAACGAGGGCAGTGATCGAAGACGGATCAAACCCCCAATCGCCTGGAGGGATGAACAGGGTCCAGTTTAGTCCAACAATGGCCTGGATATTGTCGGTCACGAAATATCCCACGTTAGGTGTAAGGGATAATGTGGAGCCACCGTCTGCGCCATCATAGTAATCTGTCTGCCAGCTTACACCTCCTGCCGCCGTCATTAAACCCTTTGCCAGGGGATTCTGGGCCTGAAGGGTGCCTAACAGGGCTATGATAATGACCAAACTGAGACAGAGTGATTTCTTAATTATTTCCACGGTTGCTTCCTCCTGTGTAGGGTCTCTGAGTTGGAACTTTACTGGCACTCCGATCCTCCTTTGGCCCGATAGCACCGGCACAATGAAATATAGAGGTTTTCATTAATCGATGCAATGATAATAACGATACGAAGGGTCGATTCTATGGCCAAGGCTTGCGCTCACCGTTTTCCGTCCTGCCAAAGTACTACATTGGCAATTCCAGGCCACCAATTTTGCGGCACTCGCCCGGCGGCATTTTTCGAGCGCCGCCGGGGACTAAAAGGGGTAAATTCCCACCCTTATGGTTGATAATTTGCAGCTTACCTGTGACGCATTTGGGACGAGGAATGGACAACGTTAAACTGATAGAAAAACTCAGGATCGCCCGGGAAAAATTGTTTGCCGAGATAAGACTGGTGATCGTGGGCCAGGAGGAAATCCTGGAGCAGCTGTTCATGGCCATGCTCTGCCGGGGACACGTGCTGCTCGAAGGGGTGCCGGGGCTGGCGAAGACCTTGATCATCAAGACCCTGGCGGATGTGCTGGATTTGTCGTTCAGCCGCATCCAGTTCACCCCTGACCTGATGCCGTCAGACATCACCGGCACCGAGATTATTCAGGAGACCAGTGGGCACAAACGCGAGTTCAAATTTTTCAAGGGGCCGGTGTTTGCCAACATCATCTTAGCGGATGAGATCAACCGCACCCCGCCCAAGACCCAGGCAGCCCTGCTGGAAGCCATGCAGGAGCACAGCGTGACCGCCGCCGGCACAACCTACACCTTGGATGAACCGTTTTTCGTCATGGCCACCCAAAACCCCATCGAGCAGGAAGGCACCTATCCGCTACCAGAAGCCCAGCTGGACCGGTTTATGTTCAACGTGCGGATCGTCTATCCCGACCGGGCCGACGAGATCAAGATTGTCAACGCCACCACCGGCGCCCCCGGCAGCAAGCCGTCTAAGGTGATCAGCCGCGAGGAGATCGCCGCATTCCAGGACCTGGTACACCAGATTCCGGTGGCCGAGAATGTAGTGGGTTACGCGGTGGACCTGGTGCGTAACAGCCGGCCCGATTCCAACAACGAGTTGAAGTTCATCCAGGAATGGGTGCAATGGGGCGCCGGCCCCCGGGCCAGCCAATACCTGGTATTAGGGGGTAAGGTGCGGGCCGCCCTGGACGGCCGTCCCACACCGGATTTCGCCGATATAACCGCTATGGTCAAGCCGGTTATGCGCCATCGCATCATCACCAACTTTAACGCCGAAGCCGAGGGGATCAGTACAGACAAGATCCTGGACCGCCTGATACAAAGACGGTACTGATCGATTACAGTGAACTGAGTTATGGCCAACCTGAGCACCACTTACTTAAACCCGCAGATCGTTTCGCAGCTTAACAATTTGTCGTTGCGGGCCCGGCTGGTGGTGGAGGGTTTTATCGCCGGGTTGCATCGCAGCCCCTACCACGGCTTCTCGGTTGAATTTGCCGAGCACCGGGCCTATGGACCCGGCGATGAAATCCGTCACGTGGATTGGAAGCTGTACGGCAAGACCGATCGCTATTACGTCAAGCAGTTTGAGGAGGAGACCAACCTCAAGAGTTATCTGCTGCTGGACCAGAGCCGGTCCATGACCTTTCAATCAAACGGCGTGAGTAAACTATCCTATGCCCAGACCCTGGCCGCGGCCCTGGCGTACCTGATGCTCAAACAGCAGGATGCCGTCAGTCTGGCCCTCTTTGACATCAAACTGCGCCACTACGTCCCCCCCCGTGCCAAACCGAGC
>JACZSB010000070.1 GCA_022574435.1 Fidelibacterota bacterium | reverse complement strand
CCGTCTTGGTAGCCACCAGGTGATCCTTGGCCAGCTCATATAGCCCCTTGGACTTGTAGGCCCCGTGGATGCCGGAGCCCCAGATGCGGTAGCCGTTCACCAGCCCCACCTTGAGCCCTTTGAGGGCCCCCCGGGTGGCCGCCGCCATGCCGCCCGGACCGGCGCCGACCACCAGTACGTCGAAATTTGGTATTTTCCCGCGAGCCATCTGTTACTATCCCCTTTGCCGCCCGGCAATAGCCGGAGGAGCCTGCAAATTTACGGATATATTTCGTGATTTGGGGTAGGCAGGCCGCGAACTCGTGTGTACCTTTGGACCGTCATGCGCGGTATTTCCAGGCAGCGGATAACGGCCAAGCTGGCCGCGGCCTTTACGGACGGCAAAATGGTCAAGGAGACCCTCTACCAGGTGGTAGCCATGTATTTAATGCTGAAGGACCCCCTGGTGGCAAGGACCGCCAAGGTGCAAGTGGCTGCTGCGCTGGTCTACCTGCTAAACCCATTCGACCTGATGCCCGACATGCTGCCGATGGGGCTGGTGGACGATATCGCCGTGCTGGGCGTGGTCTGGAAGCTGATCCAAGGGCAGATCAGCGCTGAGCACCGGACAGAGGCCCGCCGGATCGTGCTGCAGCTGCTGGGGCGGCTTAACCTCACCGACGAGATACCCCCCGGCCGGAGTGCCTGACCCGATTATTATAGGTATCAATAAGCTGAGATGCTAGCTTTGCGGTGGATTTTAATCCCTTACAGATAGATTTAACTAACTAGGAGTATCCCGGTCATGAATTTCATACTGTTTGTTTTTGTCGCCGTATTGGCTTTCGTCTTCTCTTTCCTACTGCGGGGCCGCGGCGCCATGGCCCAGAACCTGGCCGCCCTCGGTTTCCGGCCCGTTTTCCTGCAAATAGTGGGGCTGTTGGCGTTGGGGCTGGCAGCCTTGCAGACCATTACCATCATCGACGCCGGCACCGTGGGCGTGGTCAGGGTCTTCGGCAAGGTTAACAGCCAGGTGTTGAATCCAGGGGTTAATGTACGTAACCCCTTCGCAGATATCATTAAAATGAACATCAAGACCCAGGAGCGGCGGGAGGAGATGCGGGCTCCATCCAAGGAGAACCTTACCGTAGGGCTGGAGATCAGCGTGATCTACCATGTGGATCCGTTGGCCGCCCCTGACATATTACGGTCTATCGGCCTGGTGGATGATCTGATCCGCAAGGTATTGCTGCCCAATTTCCGCTCGGTGGTCCGGGATGTGACCGCCCAATTTGAAGCCAAGGCGGTGTACGCCTCCAAACGCGATGAGGTGGCATCTACCATATCGACCCAATTAGCCGAAGCCGTTTCCGCCCGGGGAATCGTGATAGAGTCCACCCCGCTACGTGACGTGATCCTGCCTCAGGACCTGTCCAACGCCATCGAGGAGAAATTGCGCGCCGAGCAGGAGTTCCAGCGCATGGAGTTCGTCCTGAACAAGGAAATGAAGGAGGCCGATCGCAAGCGCATCGAAGCCCAGGGCATCCGGGATTTCAATAAGACTGTGGCCGAAGGGATATCGGATAACTTCCTGCGTTGGAAGGGGATCGAGGCCACCAACGCCCTGGCCGCCAGCAACAATGCCAAGATAGTGGTGATCGGCTCAGGCAAAGACGGCCTGCCGATTATCCTGGGAGGCGCGAACTAGCGGGCGGAAGGTCTGGATATTCGCCCCGTCATCGGCCTGCCCGGCCACGGCGGGGCTCGATACTGGATACTCGGTACTAGATACTCGATGGAATCCTGCCATCGGCCTGCCCGGCCAGGGCGGGGCTCCCCGTTGGTCGGCCCAGGGCCAGGGCGGGGCTCGACGATTGCAAATCCACGCGTCAGCCGGAGATAGGCCTATCATGAGTTAATCAGATGGCGGATCGAAGGGAAGTAGTCATCAGGCTTTTAACGATTGTTTAGTGATTGCGCTGGATACATAGGCCTAGCAGGTTAATTTAGCACAGATCAATCGCAGGCCATTCGCCTAGGTCGGAATTATTTGGCACGAGTATATCAATCACTATGAGTTTATTATCCATCGTTTGACAATATGCATTGAATGAAGTAACCATGCGTATAACTAGAATTCAACTAACCAACTGGAAGAACTTTCATTCAGTCAATTCTGTCCTTCAAGACAGAACATTCTTGGTAGGTCCAAATGCCTCCGGTAAATCTAACTTTCTGGATGCCTTTAGATTTATTCAAGATATAGTTAAAATCGGAGGTGGCTTTCAAGATGCGATCGGAAGACGTGGTGGTATTAAAAGAATTCGCTGTTTGTCTGCTAGAAAATCTACAGAAGTATCAATTTCTGTAGATCTTGGTGATGACGAAGATCCAATAAACTGGTCATATCTAATTGAGTTCACACAGGACAAGCAAAGACGGGCCACGATAAAAAAGGAAGTAGTTAAGCGTCATGGGATCGTAATACTCGATAGGCCGGAACAGGAAGACGAAAATGATCCAGATAGATTACGTCATACACATCTTGAGCAAATAAATGCCAACAAAGATTTTCGATCTATTTCGGACTTCTTTTCTACTATTACATATCTTCACCTTGTTCCGCAACTAGTACGGGATCCCGATAGGTCAGTGGGTAAAAAGAATGACCCTTATGGGGGTGATTTATTGGAGAATATTGCTTTAACAAGAAAGGCCACCAGAGAAGCAAGATTGGCAAGGATTGAAGAAGTTTTTCGTATCGCTGTTCCTCAGTTAAGCGAATTAGAATTACATAGGGACGCTAAAGGGACCCCGCACCTCAGGGCTAAATATGAGCACTGGAGAAAAGGAGGAGCATGGCAAGATGAGGACCAATTTTCAGATGGCACCTTAAGATTATTGGGGCTATTATGGGCGTGTCTAGATAGTAATGGCCCCATTTTACTAGAAGAACCTGAACTTTCTTTGCACCCAGAGATCGTTCAACATATTCCTGCTCTTTTTAGCAATTTAAATAAAAAGAATTTACAGTTTATAGTAAGTACACATTCTCCCAATCTTCTATTTGATGAAGGTATCGCTCCAGATGAAGTATTGATGTTAACACCCTCGAAGAATGGAACAACAACTCGTCTCGCTATCACGGATGATGAAGTGATGGAACTGCTGCAGGGAGACATGACTCTTTTAGCCGAAATCGTACTTCGAAAAACCTCCCCGCAGTTAGCTTATCAACTTTCTATGTTTAATATTTAATGCCTAAATCCATATCCGCAGTCATTGAAGGGAAAATTGATGAAATTGTAGTAATAAGAATTTGCCAGGTAAAAGGGCTTACGTTGAAAAAGGTGCTTGGGAAAAAAGGCAAGGGCTATATTGATAAGAATCTACACTACCTGAATATAGCGGCACGTAATTCAAACTGGATTGTGATTCGTGATTTGGATCATGACGCTGATTGTCCGGCTGCGCTTAGACATATTCTTCTTCCAAATCCCTCGCATTTAATGCTCTTTAGAATTGCTAATCGTGCGGTTGAATCGTGGCTATTGTCTGATCTTCGGGCTTTCGCTAGATACTTTCAAGTTCCTGTAAGAGAAATGTCCGAAGATCCGGACTCAATTGATGATCCGAAGAGGCAAGTGATTGGCCTCTGTTCAAAGTCAAGAAGTGATCAAATAGTAACGGGCATGACGCCGAGACCAGGCAGTGGCGGAATTGTCGGGAAATCGTACAATCCTAAAATGATGGATTATGCATTGAACCATTGGGATCCAGAAGAGGCGGCTCAACATTCAGACAGTTTATCAAGATGTTTAAACCGATTGGATCAGATATAAACCTCCCACATCTCCCCCTACACTCCACCGTAGCCATTTCATAACCCCGGGCGCTTAAGGAGCGGGGCGCTGAACAAGAGCACAATGACCACTAATACGACAAAAACATCGTACGATAAATCTATCGTATATTCAGCCGCTCCAGTTAATGGGCTGCCCTTTCAACTCTAGAATTAATGATAACTCCAACAAGAAACTCGAAATTAATATATGCACATCTCCCTCCTGCGCGCCACCATCGCCATCCCCGATGCCCACTCCATTAAGGAAAAGCGCCGGGTGGTGAAGGCTTTGCGGGAGCGGGTATCCGCCCGGATGAACATATCGGTGGCCGAAGTTGGTCAGCAGGAGCTGTGGAACCGGGCCGATCTGGCCTTCGTCACTGTGGCGGCCCAGAAAGAAATCACCGAAAAGCGCATGTCCGCCATCGCCAAGCTGCTGGAAGAGGGCCGCGATTTCGTGCTGTTGGAGTTAAAAACCGAGCCGCTTTAATAAGAAGTTACGAGTTTCGGGTCACGAGTTTCGAGTACTTCGATGTATCAGCAGATGGGTCGCACCGGCCATCCAACCCCGCCCTGGGCGAAGGCTCGCCGTACCGGCTCCGCCGAGGACCCACGGGGAGTCCCGGGCAGGCTGCCGGCGGGGTCCCATCTAGCATCTAGTATCGAGTATCTAAATCTTACTTGGATTTGAGGGTGATGGTAGAAGGCCCGCCGGAGGCCAGCGCCCCGATAATGACCGCCTCGCCGACGCCCCGTTCCTTGAGGGCGGCCATCAGGCGGTCGGCTTTTTTGCGGTGCACGGCCATCAGCAGCCCCCCCGATGTCTGGGCATCGGCGGCAATTAAGGTGTCCACTTCGGTGAGCGGCCCGTCAATCGTCAGCGCCTGCTCAACATGCTTCAGGTTTCGCCGGCTGCCTCCGGGAATAAAGCCTTTTTCGGCCAGTTCCCGGGCGCCGGGCAGGACCGGCAGGCTTTTAAGTTCCAGGTGCGCCTTCACGCCGCTGGCGGTGCACATCTCAAGCAGGTGGCCCAGCAGGCCGAAACCGCTCACGTCGGTCATGGCATTGACCCCTACTTCCTGGGCGGCCTCGGCGGCGGCCCGGTTTAAGGTGGCCATGGTCCGGCCGGCTTGGGCCACCACCTGGTCGTCGGCCTGGGCTTCTTTGATGGCCGTGGCGATGATGCCGGTGCCCAACGGTTTGGTCAGGATCAGCATATCCCCGGGCCGGGCGGTGTTGTTACGGATCAGTTGATCTTCCTGCACTTCGCCGGTGACCACCAGCCCGTATTTAGGTTCGTGGTCATCGATGGTATGACCGCCCAAGATGGGTATACCCGCTTCCTGGGCCTTTGCCATACCGCCTTTGAGGATCTCTTCGAGTACGGCCAGGGGCAGCTCGTCGCGCGGGAAAGCCACCACGTTCAGGGCCATCAGTGGCCGGCCTCCCATGGCGTAAATGTCAGAGAGCGAGTTAGCCGCGGCGATCTGCCCGAACTGATAGGGGTCATCCACCACCGGGGTGATGAAATCCACAGTCTGCAAAAGGAGGGCCCCATTGTCCAGACGCATAGCGGCGGCATCGTCGGAGGATTCATAGCCCACCACGACCCGTTGGTTCGGTTTCTGGCGCGGTAAATGGCCCAGCACCTGGGCCAGCTCGCTGGGACCGAGCTTACAAGCTCAACCGGAACCGTGACTGAGTTGCGTCAACCGTTTATGCATAGCGCTGCTAATTTATCCATTGATATCTAACCGGACACCCAAAATCTACCAACTCTCACGCCTCACAAGGAGTGATCAGCACACTGGGAAAAACGTACCGTAAATCTAATGGTCGTTGGTAACTTTGCTATCGGCCAAAGGCAACTTTTAGTGGAAATGATGGCCGGGCAGCAATCACAATATGAGAATAACAAATATTAGACCATGAGTGAGACCAAAAAAGGTTCCAAGAAAAACGTCGAGACGCTGGAGCAGGTAACCATCAGGTTCGCCGGTGATTCGGGAGACGGTATGCAGCTAACCGGCCACCAATTCACCGACACAACTGCTCTAGTGGGGAATGACCTGGCGACACTGCCGGATTTCCCTGCGGAGATTCGCGCCCCGGCCGGATCGCTGGCCGGTGTCAGTTCGTTCCAGATTCAGTTTTCCAGCCGGGAAATTCAGACACCGGGTGATCACCCCGACGTACTAGTCGCTATGAATCCCGCTGCTCTGAAGGTGCATTTGTCCGATCTGCGGTCCAACGGCACCATCATTGTCAATGCCGCCAATTTTAATAAACGCAACCTGCAACTGTCCGGGTGGGACTCCAACCCTCTGGAAGACGGCCAGACGCTGGTCGATTACAAGCTGATCGATGTCGACATGACCAGGCTGGTGGGGGAAGCCCTGTCCGATATGGGGTTGCCACCCAAGATTATCGCCCGCTCCACTAACATGTTCGCCCTGGGGCTGCTATACTGGATGTATAGCCGTCCCATGGACACCACGATCAAGTTTATCGAAACCAAGTTCAAAAGCCGCCCCGAAATCGTGGAAGCCAATAAACGGGCCCTGCAGGCGGGCTTCAATTTCGGGTACACCACCGAAGAAATATCAACCAGTTATGTGGTGCTCAAAGCTAAAAAACCGGCCGGCACCTACCGCAATATAATGGGTAACCAGGCCCTCGCTATGGGGTTGGTGGCGGCAGCCAATTTAAACGGCCTGCGGCTGTTCTTCTCCGGTTATCCCATCACGCCCGCCAGCGATATTCTGCATATCTTGTCGGGCTATAAGCATTTCCGGGTTTTGACCTTCCAGGCGGAGGATGAGATCGCGGCCGTGACCTCTACCATCGGAGCTGCTTACGCCGGCGCCTTGGCTGTCACCGCCACCAGCGGACCGGGCATGGCCTTGAAATCCGAGGCGATGGGTCTGGCCATATCTGCGGAACTGCCCCTGGTGGCCATCAATGTGCAGCGCGGCGGACCCAGCACCGGTATGCCCACCAAAACAGAGCAATCCGACCTGTTCCAGGCCATGTATGGACGTAATGGCGAATCACCCATAGTGGTGCTGGCGGCGGCCACCCCGGCCGACTGTTTTAACACCGCCTATGAGGCCTGCCGGATCGCCATCGAGCATATGATCCCGGTAATCCTATTATCCGACGGCTATTTGGGCAGCGGCTCCGAACCTTGGCTGCTCCCGGATATTGATGCCTTGCCACCAATTAAAAATCACAAGGTAACCGACTCCAACGGCGAGTTTTATCCCTTCGATTTCATCGATCAGGAAGCCATGGCCCGTGGTTGGGCCGTACCGGGAACACCGGCTCTGGAACACCGTATTGGTGGCTTGGAGAAGGACAGCCGCACCGGCAACGTCAGCGGCGACTACGATAACCACCAACAGATGGTGGACCGCCGGGCCCAGAAGGTGGCGGTGGTGGCCCGGAATATTCCGCTGGCCACCATCCATGGGGATGATTCCAGCGAGCTGCTGGTTTTGGGCTGGGGCTCCACCTATGGCGCCATCCGGGCGGCCGTGGACAGCGCTCGCAAACAGGGCTATTCGGTATCGCAGTTGCACTTGCGCCACCTGAACCCGTTCCCTTCCAATTTGGGTGAGTTGCTGCTGCGGTTCCCCAAGATCATCGTGCCCGAGATCAACAGCGGCCAATTGACCCGGATCATCAGGGCCGAATTTCTAGTTGATGCGAATGTGCTTAGCAAAGTGAGCGGGAAGCCGTTCTTTCCCAGCGAGATCGAAGAAAGAATAATACAAATTTTGGGAGAAAAATAAGATGTCGGTTAATACGGCTGAAATCGAACAGCCCGCCCTCAAGCGCAAGGATTTCGTCTCGGACCAGGTCATACGCTGGTGTCCGGGCTGCGGCGATTATTCCATCCTGGCGCAGGTGCAGAAAACCTTCCCGGAGTTGGGACATCGCAAAGAGCAGATAGTATTCATCTCCGGGATCGGTTGTGCCAGCCGGTTCCCCTACTATATGAATACCTATGGCTTTCATACCATCCACGGCCGGGCCACCACCGTGGCCACCGGCGTCAAGTTGGCCAATCCCGACCTGAGCGTCTGGGTGGTCACCGGCGACGGCGACGGCCTCAGTATCGGCGCTAACCACCTGGTCCACCTCCTGCGACGTAATCTGGATATAAATATTCTGCTGGTCAACAACCGGATTTACGGGCTGACCAAGGGGCAATATTCACCGACCTCCGAGCCCGGTAAAAAGACTAAAAGCACGCCCTTCGGTTCGGTTGATCGTCCGTTAAACCCGCCGGCCTTCGCCCTGGGTTCCGCCGGTACTTTCATCGCTCGCAGCCTGGATGTGGAGGGCAAGCATCTACAGAAAATGCTCGCCGCCGCCTACCAGCATAAAGGGACCTCTTTCCTGGAAATATACCAGAATTGCTTAATTTTCAACGATAACGCCTTTGTCGATCTATCGGAAAAGCCTCATAAACTGGAGCACCAGCTGCTGCTCGAAGACGGCCAACCGATGTTATTCGGCGAAGGCCATAATAAGGGTATCCGGATGGACGGGCACCGGCCGGTGGTGGTGGACCTGGAGCAGGATGGTTTTTCGGTGGACGATGTTGTGGTCCACGACAAGAGTGATAAAATGTTAGCGCTGATGCTCAGCGAACTGACCTACATGCCCGATTTTCCCACCCCGCTGGGGATTATCTATCAGGAGCAACAGGATACTTACGAGGAGCTGGTGCACCGCCAGATCGAGGCAGCAGTAGAGCAGCTGGGCAAAGGTGACTTGCAGGCGCTGCTGCACGAGGGGCATACCTGGATTGTAGACTGAAGAGCTAAGGAGGACACTATGACCGAAGAACTAGATGACGAACTCCAACAAATGGACGAGCGGGAAGAAGACGCTCCCACTCTGGTGGCGGCGGTGCATCTGGATGACCCCCTCAGTGCCTTGGGACTTCAGCCGTTGACCCTGGTGAACCGGGCCACATCCATCAAGGAGATAGTAGGGTTGATGATAAAGAACCACGTCGGTTGTGTGCTCGTGGAAGACGGCGGCCGGCTGGTGGGTATCCTCACTGAGCGTGACCTGATCCGCCGGGTGATGGGCCGGGGGTTGGATCACAGCAAGGCCACCGCCGGCGAGCATATGACTGCCAATCCCGATGTACTGCGCATGGATGACTCCATCGCCCATGCCCTCAACCACATGTACGACCGGGGCTATCGCCATATACCCATCGTCGGTGATAAGCGCAAACCTGAAGGATTTGTTTCCATGCGGGACATCGTAAATCACCTGGCGCTATTTTATCAGAAGGAAATTCTGAATCTGCCCCCCCGGCCGGTGCGCGAAGCCTCCGAACGGGAAGGCGGATAAGTTTCGGGCCACGCGGCCGACCGCAATCTACCACTTTAGCGAATTATAAAAGGTAGTGCCATGGGAACCAGGGTTGAACGGGATTCGATGGGTGAGATGCGGGTTCCTGAGGGGGCCTATTATGGTGCCCAGACCCAACGGGCGGTAGAAAATTTTCCTGTGAGCGGCCTGACCATTCCCACCGGTATGATCCGGGCGCTGGGAATGATCAAGTGGGCCGCGGCCCAGGTAAACCAGAACCTGGGGCTGCTGGACAAAAAACGGGGGCACGCTATCATGCAGGCCGCCCAGGAAGTTATCGATGGCAAATTGGATGACCAATTCCCTATCGATGTTTTTCAAACCGGCTCCGGGACCTCCAGCAATATGAATGTCAATGAGGTGATCGGCAACCGGGCCAGTGAGTTGATGGGCGGCCAGATCGGCAGCCACGAACCGGTGCATCCCAACGACCACGTTAATAAGGGCCAGTCCAGCAACGACGTAATCCCCACCTCGATTCACCTGGCCGCATCCATCGCCCTGGCGCAATCGCTGAAACCGCAATTACAGGCTTTATATACAGCGCTGGATGCTAAGGCCAAAGCCTTCGATAAGATCATCAAGATCGGCCGCACTCACCTCCAGGACGCCACCCCCATCCGGCTGGGCCAGGAGTTTTCCGGCTATGCCGCCATGGTGCAATACGGCCTGGGCCGGGTGGATAGCGCCCTTAAGGCCCTGAGCCAACTGGCGCTGGGTGGCACCGCCGTGGGCACCGGGATCAATACCCATGTTGAGTTCGGCGGGCAGGTGGCCAAGGAGCTCTCAAAGTTGACCGGCCTCAAGTTCCATGAGGCCCGCAACCACTTCGAGGCCCAGGCCACTGCCGACAGTGCGGTGGAGGCCTCCGGCGCGCTCAAAACCATCGCCGTCAGCCTCTCCAAGATCGCCAACGATATCCGCTGGTTGGGCTCGGGGCCCCGGGCAGGGTTGGGCGAACTGCAGCTACCAGCGGTGCAGCCCGGCTCCAGCATCATGCCCGGCAAAGTTAACCCGGTGATCTGCGAGTCGGTAATTCAGACCGCGGCGCAGGTGATCGGCAACGATG
>JACZSB010000420.1:2185-2598 GCA_022574435.1 Fidelibacterota bacterium | reverse complement strand
CAATCGTATAACGTACTAGATGTATCTGAGTTCAAACATTACCGGATCAATCACACAAAATTGTTTGCTAACAAACAAAATCATATCAATGGGATCGAGAACTTTTGGAACCAGGCGAAGCGGCACATGCGTAGATTTAATGGTGTTCCACGCAAGCATTTTCCGTTATTTTTAAAGGAGTGTGAATGGCGATTTAATAACCCTAATCCAAAAGCGCAATTAATACAATTAAAACTGTGGGTTAAACACTATATGGGGTGATTAACTGGTACAGCCCCAAATGAAATTAGGAATTGCATTACCGCAACTTGGGAATTGGGCTACACCCGAAAATATAATTACAATTTCTCAAAAAGCAGAAGAACTAGGATACAACTCTGTTTGGGTGCAGGAAAGGCTACTCTTTCCATTAA
>JACZSB010000420.1:0-2175 GCA_022574435.1 Fidelibacterota bacterium | reverse complement strand
ATACGAGTGGCACGATAATTCAGGCCAATGGTACAGGTCTTACGGTAACGAGCAATGGGGATTTGCTGATAACGGACTTATGCAGAGACGTTATGCCAGTATAAATGACCTTCCGATCAAAGAATCTGACCGTAAATTTCTATGGGACAGGCACTAAGTAGGGTGTTGGTAAAATCTATCGCTTCACCAGTGTATTTTAATACTCAGGTTAAATTAATCCGATAACTATTGTACAATAGATAGTACAATTTATTACGGAGGTATAAAATGAAATTAGGAATTGCATTACCTCAACTTGGGAATTGGGCTACACCCGAAAATATAGTTACAATTTCTCAAAAAGCAGAAGAACTAGGATACAACTCTGTTTGGGTGCAGGAAAGGCTACTCTTTCCATTAAATCCTAAAAAACCTTATCCCGTTACTCCGGATGGATCATTACCAGAGGGTTACAAATATGTATTAGACCCAATAATTTCTCTAAGTTATGCAGCCGCGAACACAAAGAATATTCGTATAGGAACCTCTATTATTAACGTGGTTTATCATACACCTGCGGTTCTTGCTAAACAGCTTGCAACTCTGGATCATATTTCAGGTGGGCGGCTTGATTCCGGAGTAGGGCTTGGATGGTCCGAAGATGAGTATGAGGCTACGAATGTTGAATTTAAAAAAATTGAGCCCTGGCAGGTGGAACCTGCGTGGGCTCGAGGGTTAAGGTGGGGAAGCGAGTTAAGTCTTCGCCTCCGGGGCCGGCTTCGCCGGCTGTGTGGTGTTGCCGGTGCTGGTGATGCGGTATTCCGTACCCTCGGGCGCCTACCTCTACCGGTTGAAGTATAAAGATCAATTTAGCGTCCATAAGTTGCTGGTATTAATATAGCACTGCGATAGTGGCGCTGCCGGTAGCCAGGCAGGTAAAAGATCGAAGATTTCAGTAAACACTATAGCGCGTAAGGATATTGCCATGAATCGACACCTCGCCAGGTTTACAGCCGTTTTTGCAGTACTGCTGGCCATCTATACCCTACAGGCAGCGGTCGCAGCCAAGCGGGCAATAACACCAGGCAACCGGGGTTCATTTACGGGGCAGGAAGAACTCGTGGTGGGAAGGCCCGTGGCGGTGGCGCCTCGGGACGTTCAGCCGATAGCGGGGATCGTGCTGGTCAAGCTGCGGCCGAACACCGAGAAACAGATAGGGTTTGGGCCTGCCCGGGCGAGCAGTTTCGGCTTGGCGGCGCTGGATGCCACCTTGCGGCAGTTTCAGGTGAAATTGGTGGAGCGCACACTGCCAAATAAGACTACCCCACCGCCCTACCCGCTGCCGGACCTCTCAAAGATATACACCCTGCACCTGCCCGAAGACGTTGATGCGGCCCGGCTGGTGGAGGCCCTCAATCAGAGCGCCCACGTGGAATATGCCGAACAGATCTATCCTTCATTCGTGAATGTGGCCCCGAATGACTCACTCTACGACGACCAGGCCCATTTCGACCTAATAAATGCTGAAATCGCCTGGGACATCCAGAAGGGGGATCCATCCGTCATTGTGGCCATTATCGATACCGGTGTCGATTGGGACCACGAGGACTTGCGAGGAAACATCTGGCAGAACCTTGACGAGGACGCCGACGGTGACGGGCATACCATTGAATGGAATGGTTCCGACTGGGTGCTGGATCCGGGCGACATCAATGGTATCGATGATTCTCTCTTTACCGGCACTCCCAACGGTTATATCGACGACCTGATCGGCTGGGACTTCGTGGATGTGGCTGCCGCCGATGTTTACCCCGGTGAGGATTACGGCCCGCCCGATTACGATCCCTCCGACTTCAACGGGCACGGCACCCATGTTTCCGGTATCGCCGCGGCGGTAACGAACAACAATACCGGCGTGGCCGGGACGAGCTGGAACACGACTATCATGCCGGTGCGCGTCGGCTTTAAGGATGCCGATGGCTTCGGCACAATCTGGTGGGCATACGAAGGGATCGTATACGCAGCCGACAACGGCGCGGATATTATCAGCCTGAGTTGGGGTAGCAGTTCGGCCAGTTTATTCGCCCAGGATATAATCGATTACGCCTGGGGAGTGGGGGCGATAATCGTGGCGTCGGCGGGGAACGACGGCAGCGACTCCCGTTATTACCCGGCGGCCTACGACCACGTTTTGGC
>JACZSB010000419.1 GCA_022574435.1 Fidelibacterota bacterium | reverse complement strand
CCGCCGACGGCGGGACAGGCCTAATGCCCTCTCCCTAGCGGGGAAAGCGAATTAGGTGTTGGCGCGCGGATGTGCAATCCGGTGAATGTAATCCCCCCTGACCCCGGTCATCATTTCAGGCTAAGCAAAAGGTTTACATAGTCCAGGAGATGGCGGGTGATGAGGAAGTGCTCCCGGGCATATTCCCGAGCCTGTTGCCCGATGCGGGCGGCGAGATCGGTATCCTCCAGCAGGGCCACCACTTTTTCGGCACAGCCATCCAGGTCGAGGGGCTCAACCAGGAAGCCGGTAACGCCATCCTTGATTTGGGTGGGGATACCACCCACGTTGGAAGCAACTACCGGGGTCCCCTTCCACATGGCCTCGGTAACCGTCAGGCCAAATCCCTCGCGGGTCGATTTCTGCAATATTACACTGGAGGTCCGTTGCAGCACGTTCACCAGAACGGGATCGTCCCCGCGAATAAACAGCACATCGCCACTGTCAAGATAGGGCTTGGCCGTCTGCAGCATCCGCTTATAAATCTTCACCCCCTCAGGATCATCGGCGGACATATTATAACAGTAGACCAGGCGGCAGTCCACCTGCTGCTTGACCAGCTCAAAGACTTTTAACACCCCTTCCGGATCCTTCCAGGGATCAAACCGGGATACCTGGGTTATGAATGGCTTGTCGGTGGGAACCCGGTACTGATCGAGGTAACGGGCGATCACTTCTTCGGGCAAGTCCATGTTTTTTGGTGATATGGGATCGATGGAAGGAGCCATTATCTGCTGTGGGATTCGGAGGTCCGGCTTCTTGTATTCCTCGGCAGAGACGATCATTCGCTGGTATTCCAGGATAAACGGTTCCATGAAACTCCAGGCCTGGGCACTGGGGTGGGTGATGTCTATGTGGCAGCGCCAGACCCACGGATTGGTGTGCGCCACGTACTGGACCAGCGCGGCCGGCTGCGGATCGTGGATGATCACGAAATCGTGATCTAGAAAAGCGAAGCGGGCGAACTTTTCATTGATGAACTTGAACAGTTGCAGCTCTTGATCATCAAAGACAAGGTCCTGCCCTTGCAGTGCGTTGTGGAATTTCTTAGTGACCTCAAAAAAGTCCGGCACACCATGCAGCACGCGCCAGTCCGCCCGCAGGCCGATATCGTTCATCAGCGGAACGAGGTTATCGAGGATTTCCGCCACTCCGCCCCCAAAGTTGGTGGCGTTGACATGGACCACCGTGGCGCCCTTAAGTTCCCGGGCCTTAACCCCAATCTCATCGATAATCGCATCACTGACGATGCCCCGGTAGTCCGCTAGCTGCTTGATCTTGGCCTGCATTATTGTGCATCCCCTTGAAATTTATTGTCTATTATTATCATTGATCAGGCTTCACCGCCGGTAGGTTCCCGGGCGTTTTTGCCGCCGAAAATGACTGGCCCTCATGGAATTCACCACTCCCGGGCAGATTGTGGTCCGTTGCCATGCGCGGGCAGCCCGGCCTTTCCCATCTCTTGCCATTGTTGAAGTACTTTAAGCCGGAATTTCTTGCGAGACTTGGGCATTATTGCTATCCGCCTCGGACTGGTCGTTGGAAAACCAGTGCCACCAAAGCTTTATACTTGCCAGTCCTGATAAAACGTATCCCCACGAAACCAAAGTGAAGATCTCCGGGCCAGGCAAAAGTAAGCGGCCGATACCCACCAGCAGGAGAAAGATGGTCATGGAAACGGATAGAACCAGCCAAGCACCCCGTTTCAATTCCGCCACCGGGGCGCCAGGATCCGCACCCAAGCGGGTCGCGGTGCGTCGCCAGAATCCCGGTGGATTGACTTTTTTGAAAAAGCGGTCCAGGGTGGCCTCTTCAGTGGCCGGCGCCCACCAGGTCACAATCAACACAGCCAGGGTGGAAAGGGCTGACATGAGCAGCAGTTTCAACCACTCGTCCTCTACCGTGAGCAATAGGATCGGTGCAATCACTAGGGAGGCCGCCATAGCGGCCAGTTCCGAGTAAACACTGATCCGTTCCCAGAGCCAGCGCATTACCAGTACTGATCCCATACCGGCGCCGAAAAGGAGCGAAATATGCCAAGCCTGCTGGATGGAGCTCAGATTAGCCATAATGGCCAGGGCGATAAACAGTATCAAGATAGTGGAGAGTCTGGCCACGAGCACCAATTCCTTGGAACTGGGTTTCCGTTTCAGCCAGTGCTGATTGATCAACCGTAGATAAATATCATTGGTCCAATAGCTCCCGCCCCAACTCAGATGGGTATCAATGGTGGAAGCCAAAGCAGCCAATAAGCCTGTAAGCATAAGTCCACGAATACCAACCGGCAACAGGTCCTTGATACCGGTGGCGAACAGAATTTCCCTGCCGGCGATAAAACTCTGATCCATGACGGTACCGGGATCGTAAGGATAGATCACCAGCAGGGCGATACCGATAGGCAGCCAGAATAGGCTGCGCAGGAGGATCTGGGCCCAGGTGAAGATAAAGGCCGCCACTTGGGCATCCCGGTCCGTGCGGCAAGCCATCGTTCTTTGGGCCAGGTAACCGGTGCCATCACTGTTCATCTGAAAAAACCATTGTAGACCGATGAGCACCAGGAAGGGGGTCAGC
>JACZSB010000418.1 GCA_022574435.1 Fidelibacterota bacterium | reverse complement strand
CAAAACCACCGGTTATGGACCACCCCGCCCTATGCCCATACTCCCAAATGGGTAGGGTCAACCCAGTGGGCGGAACATTCCAGAGGTAATCTGTCTGGACCTTTATCATCTGGCTGTAATCATCATAATATCCCTCCCAGACCAAAGCAGCAGCCAAGCAATCATCATCATCCTTCTCACAGTCTTTTTCGGTTATCGCATTGTTAATGATATGGTAGTATGTTTTATGTTCCTGTCCTTTTAGCATACCAGCGACAGAAAAAATGAGTAATACGAGACACAGCAGGGTTCGACCAATTCCATTCATGGCAATAACCCCTCGGTTTCTAAGAAATTCTGTATTTCACTTTTATAGTCCTCAAACATCTGGCCGGCAACGATCCCTAGTGTCTCATTTGAATCGCGGATTATGCCGTCGATCACGCGCATATATTGTGGTTTTGTCTCGAAAACATATTCCGTGAAGTATATATTTACACGCTCATCATCCTGGATGGCCCACGAGCCACCCCTTAGAAGCAACAATAATTGTGGCCGCTCCGACAGCGACATAGGCTCATTAAACCAATATGTTGAGTGCCTGACTAAAACCGTATCTTCCTCTATGGTTCCCAGTACATCCTCGACAACTTTGCAATGGGCAACAAGATCCATGGGTGCTCCAAGAGGAGCAGACATACCACCCCGCTCGATGACTGAGTCTTTAAACACCTCTACCAAAGCTATCCCGGCGCTCCAATTCAAAACATTCCAAAGAGGGGGCAACCTCTTTTTAATTTGGTCCGGCAGGTTTCCGCTTCCCCCATGCCCGTCCCGATATCTATCAAATTCTCCATCGTGTTTTTGCGTTTTATAGTAAAGTTTTGTCCTGGTATAGGCCCGTGCTAGGGGATAAAAAAGTGCGTCGGGAATATCCACTTCCGGCGCCCGTCCCGCTGAATCGGCATCAGTACGCGGTCTTTGGCGCCAGGCAAAGTATTGTACTCGCAGGGCATCATATTCCTGAATGGCCTCGGGAAAAGTTTCTATTCCCGGCCAGGGTTGGTCTGGAGGATGGTCGGGATAGGGCTTGGGCTTAAAGGTCCCCATTTTGTGGGGATTAACAGCTTCCTGACCAAGACCAACGGAAAGCAGAAGTGAAATGAGCACAACCTGCTTGAGTTGATATTTCATCTTGTATCCAACCTTTTAGGACTTACGCGTATAAGTGAATTCAATCCTTCCGGGATCTGCATTTTAGCCTGATCTACCAGCCACTTTCGGTGACGCCTAATGGCGTCCTGACAACTCGTCCCGAAGGGACACCTTCAGGGTAATTCGCTGTTGAGTGAATGTCGGGCGTTAGCCAGAAACCCGGTATAGCAATATTATAGTCCATTTTATCGTATGTGGTGAAATATAACATAATACTTTAATAAAGACAATCTCTATTTTGCGTAATAGCCTGAATGCATTGCATAATATTAAATGTATCCGAAGGGTAATTCAGAAGTGGTCGCGGTCTTCCCGAACCTACGGATAGCCGATAAATAGAAGACACTTTATTAAGGGAAAATGCCCGGAGGGAATAACTCAATGCGCTGGTACAAAGTGCTGGCCCGAGTTTTCTGCCGCCGCCGTCGCCCCCTATGGGATAGAAATGGGCGGCGAATTCGCGGGGATCGCCATAGGCGAAATACTGGTAATCATCCAGTCTCTGAACTCTATAATCACTTTGGGAACTAATAATACCCAAATCATTGTCACCAATCTGACTGCGGGCCAGCTGGGTCAGTTCGCCGAAGGCGTGAAAAGCCGTCAGGCGGATTTCGTCCTGGTACCAGCGGAACAGGCTGTTGGAACTGGGGGGTAGATCATGCTGATCGTAGCCGGCCTGAAAATTGGACTGAATATCGCTGCGAATAGTGACCTGATCAGGACCGTGGAACAGGGCATGGTTGTAGGTGGAATGGAGCTGAAACTCATCCAGGTAGAAATCCACGTTGCCATGCCATTCTACCTCCACCCGTGAGCGGACACCGTACAGTGCATCACAGTTTGGAGTTGCATATGAATGCAGGCGAAAGGTTGAGTCATGCCAGACCCATTGGTCTTGCTCGCTGCCGTTGAAGTCGGCTACGGTAAGGACCAAGGAATGATCGTAGAAGCTATTCTGATAGCAGGAAGCAGCCGGTATCGGCGGAAGATAGCCGGGCGCCCCCAGGGGTTCCTCATCGGGAGCCAGCGGTGCCCTGAACTCGTGGTCATCATCCGGCGGGGGATCATCGGGACTGTATTGGCCATCTTCGTAAATGTGAAATGTAACTACCGGTGTGGACGGCGGCAGGCCGCCGGCGTTCTCTATCCGGGCCTGGATGAGCAGGTAATATTGCAGCTCATCGGACATGTCCGCCACCGCCTTGATTATTTCATTACCAAGTACCGGTGTGATCATGTAGCCCGCGCTGTGGCCCGCAACTGTAGAGCGGATGTAGAAAGGCGTATTAGGTAAACCACTAGTCCAAAATTCCGCAACGGCCGGGTCGTCAATTTCATAGTGCTTTTCATTGAAGTTATATTCAAAATCGGCTAATCCGGTATTGTAACCTACCGGCCAGAGCTCTTCCACGGAAAGCCCGATGAAG
>JACZSB010000417.1 GCA_022574435.1 Fidelibacterota bacterium | reverse complement strand
AAAAACGACCAGAGTTATCCATCTTTAAATTAGAGAACCGGGCTGATTTAGACCGCATACTTGCCGCTTACTCTGTTCTCAGGAATAGGAATGATGGTATCGGGTATATCATTTTTAATGATAGCATTCCGGACAATTGCCAGATCACGATCTCAGATGATCCAGGAAAGTTTGCAGACCCGTTAGTTGACAAACTACATCGCAACCTGACGGCACTCACCAATTTGCGTTCAGCAAACCTCGTGAATAGTGTAGTGTTAACTGGGACAGTGGGAGATCGTTCCGAAGAAGACCTAGGCGATATAGTGAAAGATGCACACAGCCAAGGCTACCTTAGCCAGAGGAGCCGCATTGATTCGTACTGGAAAGCCATTTTAGGGCTCTGATTGTCGTTGGTGAGGTGGGGTCAATTATAGTTACTGTGTCTCGTAGCCTCACCTGAGCCGCTTCCTACGTTTCCATTGATATTATCCCCAGTTTGCGCCTTGAAACACTTGCTGGCAAATCCAATAGAGGTTTCCGGTAAATCCCATTCTCGTAAATCTTCTTAATTTCAAGTAAGTAAGGATATAATGTAAAACGGATGAATTCGCGATCCCCGTGAACGATGGTAGCAATTCTCTATTGTATCTTCTCGATTGATCCGTCAGCTGGCGGATTGATGATTGGGAATAAGTTCCGGGTAACGAGTTTCGAGTTTCTGGTTTCGCTCTTCCTTGGCGTCTTGGCGGTTAGCTCTTCCGCGCACCCCCGCGAGCCCCCTCCAATATATTTCCCCCTCACCCTGATTTCTTCCTAGTTTAGCGCCGTGACTGACCGGCGCTCAGCAATGACGATTGGCATACACCGGTGGCAGCCAGTGCTATTGGCTTGTTCACTACTTTGGCTGCTTCAGGCCGCACCGTTGTCCGCCCAGGTGACCCTCACAATTCATGATGCCAGGGCGCCCGCCGGTGACAGCACCGCCGTTGTGCCGGTGGCGCTGGCCAACAATCAGGACGAAGTGGGCGGCTTGCAGCTGGACCTGCGCCAGGCGGCCGGTTGGCCAGCGCTAGATACGATCTACACCACGGCCCGCACCTCCGGCTGGACGGTCACCCGCTTAGAAACCAGTCGTGCGGGCGACACCCGCCTGCTGCTGTTTGATCCCCAGGGGAGCAATATCGCCCCCGGCAACGGCCCGGTGATGGAGCTGGTTTATGCCTGGCCGGCCGACAGTGGCTATTCCGCCTATCTGCCGCTGGAGGTGGCCGCCCTAAGCATATCCGATGCCCTGGGCGATGAGCTGTTTTCGGTGGGCCGGGATGGGTCGTTGGGCATCGGCGCCCTGGCGGCGTTGGCCCTGGATACCGTAGTGGCCGACGCCGGCGACACGGTGGCGGTGGCCGTGACGCTGGCCGCCAACGTCCCGATTGCGGAAGTTCACCTGGACCTGGCTTGGCCGGGCCAATGGCTTACCCTGCTGAACCGTAGTATCACCACTCGAGATAGCGTGCTGGCGGAGTCGCGGGGGGAAGCCAACGGCGTCTCGCTCAGGCTGTTGGCCGCCGATAGCAGCCGGTTTGAGGCCGGTAACGGGGTCGTCGCAACCCTCAAGTTCGCAATTTCGCGGGAAGCGTTGGCGGGCCATATCCCCCTTACTATCACCGCGGCCAGGTTCCTGCTGGCAGATGGCCGCGAGGCTGCTTTGATGTCAGCCGGCCCGGGGTTGGTGGTGGTCTTCCCCGGTTACCTGGCGCCCCCCACTGAGCTGACCGCCCTGTCCCGGGAAGACGGCCGGGTTCCAGTGAGCTGGCGAGCCTCCGGCATTACCGGCCCACTGCTGGGAGCACCTACCGGCTATGCTGTCTATCGGGGCAGCGAACCGGATTTCGCTCTCGATACCGTTAGCCAAATCGCCCGGGCCGGGGGCGGAGCCACATCCTTCATCGACCTGGCGGTAGTGAACGGGGAGACCTACTATTACCGGGTGGCCGCTGTCTACGCCGACAGCTTGAAGTCGCTGGCCGCCGGCCCGGTGACCGCCACCCCCGAAGCCCCGGCCGTTCTGGCAATCGAGTCCGTGCAGGCCCTGGCCGGACAACCGGTGGAGATTCCCATAACATTGGAGAATGCCCACCCGGTGGCGGGACTGCGATTCACACTTCGGTTCGAACCGGCCGTACCGTTGACCGCTCCGGCGGCCATCCTGGGCGCCCGGGTACCACCCAACTGGATCGTGACCCTGGCAGCGGACAATGGTGGCGCGGCTCTAACAATCGTGGCGTTGTCACCCCAGCTCACCACTATACCGCCGGGCAAGGGGGAGGTGTTGCGCCTGGTTGCGGCTATCCCGGTGGATGATCCTTTGAAGGCGGCCTTGCGGCTCAGAAAAATGAAATACTGGGCAAAATTACTGGTAGTGTATGTCAAATATATTGACAGGCCTTCATGGGTTGCCAAAATGAAGCTTGAAGAATGCCGCGATGACCTGACGCTTCTAAAGGCCTTGAATCTGCTTTGGGCCTCCTGTCCTGACAGCGCGCCATTGGTTGTTGGTGTAAGCTTGTTTAACCTGACACCTAATGCAACTTTATCACTTTTTGAGTACCCGTAAAAAACGAGACTCCTTGATACCATCGATGA
>JACZSB010000416.1 GCA_022574435.1 Fidelibacterota bacterium | reverse complement strand
CATTTTAGGCGTACATCTGTTCGGAAATCCGGCTCCGGTACAAGAATTAGAAGAACTGGCGCAACGAAAGGGTTTGGCTTTATTGTATGATTCCGCTCATGGTTTCGGATCTCTTCAGAACGGGAAAGCTTTGGGCGGGAACGGTAAAGTGGAAGTATTCAGTTTATCGCCGACCAAGCTGTTAATTGCGGGAGAAGGCGGAATCGCGGCAACAAATGATTCACAGATAGCCGAGCATATCCGCCTGGGCAGGAATTACGGCAATCCGGGGAATTATGACAGTTTGTTTTCGGGGATCAATGCAAGAATGAGTGAATTTCACGCGCTTTGTGCGCTGCAATCGCTGGAACAATTGGAAAAAGCGGCAATGCAGCGCAACCACATCGTCTGTTACTATAAAAAACGTTTGTCCCAACTGCCCGGAATTCGGTTTCAAACCGTGGCGAAAGAAGACCACCCACTCTATTATGAACTCGTTCGGCGTTTCAACGAGAAGACGGGCTGCCCTGTCATCATCAATACTTCGTTCAATGTGCGCGGTGAGCCCATCGTCTGCACCCCCCAGGAGGCCTACGGCTGTTTCATGCATACCCATATGGATTACCTGGTGCTGGAGAACTGCCTGCTGGACAAACGGGAACAACCGGCGCTTGAAAATGGCTCCCTCGGCCCAGTGAAGTCGGATTAATATGCCCACTGGCCGGAGACAATTAGTATCAGTGGCGACCTTACGCCGGCAGGGGCTCTTGATGGGAGTGGTGCTGGCGCTGCTGCTGGGGTTAATATTGCCCTTAATACGCGGTAAACCTTATGTGGCCTGGCCCTTTGTAGCCGGAGCGCTGGTGGCCTCAGTAGCCTTGGTTTTCCCCCGTGTTTGGCGACCGTTTTACCAGCTATGGCTGAGGGTAGGCCACGTCCTGGGCTGGATCAATACCAGATTGATCCTGGGCCTGGTGTATTTTATATTGTTCGTGCCGGTGGGGCTGGTGATGAGAATAATAGGCCATGACCCGCTGGCCCGTAGTATTAAAAAGCGGACTGAAACCTACCGGGTATCGAGTAGCCCGGAAAAACCCGGCCAGATGGAAAAGCCATACTAATGCTTGAACTGCTGATAGATTTGTGGGGATTCATGCGGGAGCGCAAAAAGTTCTGGCTGGCCCCTATCGTGATTATCCTGCTGCTGCTGGGAGCGCTGATCGTGCTCACTGAAGGATCCGCCCTGGCGCCATTCATTTATACAATATTTTAAGGCTGGGGGCCTGACAGCCGGGCTATCAGGATCAGGCCCATATCCGAATGGGCTCGCGAGTCAGCATCGCTCGCCTGGGCAAACTTTTCAATAGTTTAATACTAACAACAAATTCTGATAGTTAAATAACGCCATCATGCAGGAGATCCTTGGTTCAGAGGATTTGGCATACCTTATTAGCAGCACCCTGTTGGCGCGGCCATTTTGCGGTGTGACCAAGAGGTAAACGTGAAGGCCTGATGAAAGACCACATCCAGACTTATCCTGCCCCCGCCATTTGGCCTCATGCTGTCAGGCTTAAAAGCAGATACGTTGGAAGGCTATGCGGTAACTCCGGCGGCTATTCAATCTCAGCATAGTAGAAAGAGACATCTGCGACCCAGTTATACTTTGGACGCCGTTTTGAGACAGCGAAGCCAGGCCCAAGAGTCTCAGGGTGGTTGGGATCGAAAACTCGGTGAACCTGCTTGACGGGGAATATCATTCCGCCAATTTTGGACGCAAACTGTTCTGCACGTTTGTTTGCACGGGCGCCAAAGGTGATTAATCGGACCTGGGTCGCTTGCTTGCCAAGCTTATTTCTAAGATACGAGATAGCTTTCATCTCTGCCCCTCCAGTTTATTGTAAGTATCGTGTCTCACTTCAGCAACACAATCCTTCGCCGGCCACAGGACATGCCCTTCGGCGGGCTCAGGGCAGGCCTTGATGGGCTTGCCGCACTTCAGTGGAACCATGCTGCTAATGTAGACGCCTGGGGGAAATTGGCGCCCAAGCATCTCTCCGACTCGCCAGGCGGCTTCGTAGTAACCTGATGACCCCGTGCCCAATGCCAGGCGAATAACTCCCCGGCCCATTAAAACATAGATCACTAGTTTACCTCCGTAGACAACGGTATATCGAACCGATTTGCAACATTTGGCTTTGGTGGGAGGCAATCTTGTGCTTGGTGTTTCTCATTTCATGGTGTAACATTTCCTGGTGCACGGACCAACGTCACGTAGTTCATTTCGTCTTTTGGGAAATATGTCGATGCTGCACGGCGGCAACAGATAATTTCATGGAAATGCTCTCTCACGACATATTGATTGTGGGCGGCGGCGGCGCCGGCCTCAGGGCCGCCATCGCAGTGGCGGAGACCGATCCCTCGCTTAATGTAGCTGTAGTGTCAAAAGTATACCCCATGCGCAGCCACACGGTCTCCGCGGAGGGGGGCGCGGCGGCGGTGATCGGTCCGGACGACAGCTTGGACGACCACGCTTATGACACAATCTCCGGCGGGGACTGGCTCCCGGATCAGGATGCCGTCGAGGCTTTTGTAGAAGAGGCGCCCCGGGAACTGTTGCAGATGGAGCACTGGGGCTGTCCCGGGAGCCGGCAACC
>JACZSB010000415.1 GCA_022574435.1 Fidelibacterota bacterium | reverse complement strand
AACCGCTCGACAGTACCCTGGCATGGCTCAGCCATTCCAGCGGTGGTGTGCAAGATGCCCTGCTGAGGAGCTATGCCTACCTATCGGGTTTCGGGACTCCCAGCTTTTGCCCCTGCTATCTAAAAAGGGTCTGATCCGTTACAGGCATCACCATCAAATAGTCTTCGTACTTCCTTATAATTCAGTATGGATAATGTCAATCACCCACGGCTTGTCCCACCAGTAAACGGAACATCCAACCGGTATCGTCGGATACCTGGCCTTGTGTTTGCTTCATCAAAACACCAATAATTTGTTCCTGCGGATCTGCAAAATATGAAGTGTTAAAATAGCCGCCCCAACTGAATGTACCGACGCTACCCTTCCCACCCTTAGCTTGGCCCTCCTGGGTTAGAACGGCAAACGCCAATCCATAATAGCTATCCGAATCTTCGCCCCACAGATCCCCAATCTGATTGCCCATAATGGACTGTACCGTCGTACGGCTTAGAATGCGCGTGCCATTTAGCTCACCACCATTGAGGTACATTTGTAGAAACGTCGCATAATCTTCTGCCGTGCTGGATAGGCCCGCTCCACCGGAATAAAAGCGCTTGGCCCCGCTAATGGGGTAATCGGGATCATAGTAGGTGGTTTGATAGCGGTTCCACTCTCCATCGTCTGTTGGTTCTTGTACAGGCACTAAACGCTGAGCTATCTCTTCAGGCAAGTAAAACCAGGTGTCGTTCATTTCGAGAGGATCGAAGAGCCGTTCCCTCAAAAAAACATCGAAGGGCATACCAGAAATAATCTCAATAAAATATCCCAGCACATCGAGTCCCTCGCTATAAGTCCAGTCTTCACCGGGATCATGATGCAGCGGTAGTCTCGCCATCTGTTTTATATTCTCTTCTATGGTAATATCATCAGTCGTAAATGCGTCAATTATGCCCGCTTTATGATAGATCATTTTAAAACTTTCATCCTGATCGATCATACCATAGCCAATTCCCGAAGTATGAGTAATCAGGTGCCGGATTGTTATTTCCTCACTAGCTGCAACAGTCGTATAGCTTGTGTCGCTGTCCTGAAATGTTTCCAGTACCTGTGGATTCTTGAATTCAGGAATATACTTTGAAATTGGGTCGTCCAGTTTGAATTTGCCCTCTTCCCAAAGCATCAATACCGCAGTAGCCGTAATGGCTTTGGTTTGGGAAGCAATTCGGAAGATATCATCCTTTTTTAAGGGCCGGTTGCTCTGGCTGTCGGCCATGCCAAATGCTTTGTGGTATACGATTTTCCCGTGCCGGGCCACCAGCGCCACAACACCGGGGATATCGCCCTGGGACACAGCCTGCTCACACATTGCATCAATTCTTGCCAGGCGCTCAGTGGACAGGCCCACACTTTCAGGAGAACCAGTAGATAGTAGTGGTGACTTATTAACCGACCTTGTTTGGCAGCTTGCGGTTAAGGTGATGGCTAATAGAATAGCAAGGAACAGGTTTTTTCTATCTAACAGTATTCTCATTTATTTCTCCAACTAATTTGCCTGATAGTTTTTACAGGCGTTATAAGGTTGTATCGGCACAAATTCCTTATGAACATGTCGGTGCTAAAAACTAAGAAACGCATTCTGCATATCCAAGGATTATCTCACGGAACCCCGCCAACGGCCTGCCCGGCCAGGGCGGGGCCTCCTATGAATTATCCCTAGTTTGATCTCCCCCCCCCATCGGCCTGCCCGGGGCTCCCCGTGGGGCCTCGCCCGTGGCTACGGCCAGGGTCCAGGGCGGGGTTAAGTTTGATGGTTAGCGATGAGGATTTTGATAAGTGTGCAGTAATTGTGCTGTTTTCAATACTCTCCCATCGGCAAATAAAAATCGGGCCTGAAAGTGGGCCCCCCCACCGCCTGGCTAGCCGTAGGCGACGCCGAGGCTTGGCGGGGTACAATTTGACCAATGATGATCAGTTGTGACCGATCGGTTCATGGGGCACAATCTTGCCTCCATTATTTTAGTGATAAATCGTAACTTAAGATCCGGCACTGAAAACGGTGGGCGGGCCACAGCTAAGGCCCTAACTTAAAGAGCGGTCCAATGAATTAGCGGCCGGTCAGTATCGATAATGAAAAGCATAATAAGATCCAAAACCCTGCTGCTATGTTTAACGGTGGTGCTGGCAGCGAACCACACTGTCTTCGCCCAGGTTACTGTCTCTCCCGAATTCTTGAATTTCGATGATGTACCCGTTGGGCAAACCGTATCACTACCCCTGGTCATAAAAAACCAAGGAGATACCACTATTGCTGTAAATGATATCAATTTTTCCCACTCTTATTTCCAGGTTTCGGATACCTCGTTTTTCATTGCTCCACCCGATAGTCAAATTATAGTTGTTACTTTTTCTCCCCAAGACCAGGGTATAGCCGACGGGACTATGAGTATTTTGGTAGCTGCTCCATCTGATACAACTTTGGAGGTGGAATTAACCGGCTGGACTCCCATTGACTTGAACGTCGCATTGGCCAGAAATGAATATTTAATGCCCATATCCTTTAACTTGCAGCAGTCCAGAGAATTACTTCTCCATCTGCGAGTGTCCTCCGAGACCAACTGGTCAATCCCCGGCTCAGAAAGTGCCACACTGACGATC
>JACZSB010000069.1 GCA_022574435.1 Fidelibacterota bacterium | reverse complement strand
GCGAGAACCGTGGAAGCAGAGGAGGCCTGCCAAGTCGGCCTGCTGAACCATCTGGTGCCTGCGGACCAACTACGGGCCAAGACGATGGAAATGGCGACCTTGATCGCCAAGAACAACCAAAGGTCGGTGATTGGAATCAAGCAGATATTGCTCAAAGATATGACCGCCGACCTGCATAGCATGTGGGAGATCGAGAAGGACTACACCAACGTGGTCAAAGGCTACGGGGTGGAAGACGCCTTCCCGGAGTTCATCGCCAGGAAAGGCCGGCTGTAAACGCCACGACGATCCCTCTTTCGCTCCCGGGAGAAGGATAGGATGAGTGGCGATACAGGCTTCCACGCAAAGGCCGTCCAAGCTGCTCATCGTCGCAATACAAGCATGATTACAAAAATACTTGCTATATCTCAATTTATAGTGTATATTTACTACCAGCAAGAATATTTTCAGAATGTACGAAGCATGGCGAAAACCACAGGACCAGACGTGAAAACCAAAGTAACCATCAGAGGGCAGACATCCATCCCGGCCGTGCTGCGCCGCCAGTTCCAGATCACCGCCCGGACCGAACTCGATTGGCAGGTGGAAGACGGCCGCATCGTGGTCTATCCGGTGCCTGAGGATCCATATAAAGCCTACCGGGGGCTGCTGAAAGGGTCCGGGCCGGCCGTGGCGGACCTGCTTGCCCATCGCCGGGCCGACCGGGACTTTGAAGACTGATACATATGTCCTGGACACCTCGGCGTTGCTCACCTATTTCAACGCCGAGACGGGGATCGAAATAATCGACGAACTATTTGCGGCACAGGACAACAGGCTGTTGATTTCCTTTCTCAGCCTCTATGAGTTGCATTACATCACGGTGCGGAGCCGCTCTCTAACCCTGGCTGATATGCTTCTCAGGGCTACCCTGCAGCTGGACCTGGAGGTCGACTACTCCAACAGCCTGGCCGACATTTCCGCCGCCGGTGCCCTCAAGGGTAAATATCCCCTGTCGGCAGTCGACGCCTGGATCGCCGCCGTGGCCCAAAGACACCGGGCGGTGTTGGTGCACAAGGACCCGGAATTTGAACTGCTCGGCGACCAGCTCCAACTGCTGACATTGCCTTATACCGCAACCGCCAACTAGCTGCATACCTGATTCATCCCCCTCTTCCCTGGCATTTTTTCCAGGCCGGCACATACACCTAGTGAATGCTGATCCGTTACTTTGTTCGGGCTAAATTCCACGAGGGATTGCGCGTGGGTGGCAAAGAGAGATCCCTCGTCATCCTGAAGGATCAGTATTCCTCGGGATAACATGCGTCCTTCATAATTAGTCCTTACAGTATCCCATACTCCGCCATCGGCCTGACCAGGGCTCCCTTTGGGGCCTTGCCCGGTGTGGATACGGCCAGCACCTCGGCGGAGGCGGTATGGCGAACCTCCGGCCTCACAGTGGGGCTCACCGAAGGCGCTACATCGGGGCACGGAACAGCCCGAGCCCAAGGCCAGGAGGGAGTTTCGGCCCGTCCCAAGACCAGCGCTGCCAATTCTCCCGTTGTGACCCTTTGGTAATCTCAGGCAGGCGTCCGTGGTTCCACGTTCCCGCCGCCGCTGACGCCGGCGATACTCCATTGTAAATTCCAACGTCATGGCCCCGCCTCCCGAAACCGTTTTCTACGGCCCCCCCGGCCTGCCCCGGCCCGGCGAATATCCCTTCACCAGTGGCATCTACCCCGAGATGTATCGCCAGCGGTTGTGGACCATGCGCCAGTACGCCGGTTTCGGCTCGGCCGAAGATACCAATCGCCGCTTCCGCTATCTGCTGGACCAAGGCATGACCGGCCTTTCAGTGGCTTTCGATCTGCCCACCCAGATGGGTTATGACTCGGACCATCTGCTGGCCCGGGGCGAGGTGGGCCGTACCGGTGTGGCTATTTCCACCCTGGCCGATATGGAGGTGCTGCTCAAGGAGATACCGCTGGAGCAGGTGTCCACTTCCATGACCATCAACGCCACGGCGGCTATTTTGCTGGCCATGTACGTGGTGGTGGCTGAGGGCCAGGGGAGCACGCCTCCGCAGCTACAGGGCACGGTCCAGAACGATATTCTCAAGGAGTATATCGCTCGGGGAACCTATATCTATCCACCCCAACCTTCTCTGCGGCTGGTCACCGACCTGTTTACCTGGTGCGGCCGGGAAGCCCCCCAGTGGAATACCATTTCCATCAGCGGCTACCACATTCGTGAGGCCGGATCCACCGCCGCCCAGGAGCTGGCCTTCACCTTCGCCAACGGCATCGCCTACGTGGAGGCGGCGGTTGCGGCGGGCCTGTCAGTGGACGATTTCGGCCGCCGGTTGAGCTTCTTTTTCAATGTGCAACAGCACTTTTTCGAGGAGGCGGCCAAGTTCCGGGCAGCCCGCCGGCTGTGGGCCCGGCTGATGAAAGAGCGCTTCGGCGCCAGCGACCAGCGGGCCATGCAATGCCGCTTCCACAGCCAGACCGCCGGCTCGTCCCTCACCGCCCAGCAGGTGGACAATAACGTGGTGCGCACCACCCTGGAGGCGCTGGCGGCCGTGCTGGGCGGCACCCAGTCGCTGCACACCAACAGCCGCGACGAAGCGCTGTCCCTGCCAACTGAAGAATCGGCGCGGCTGGCGTTGAGAACCCAACAGGTCATCGCCTATGAGAGCGGCATCCCGGCCGTGGCCGATCCCCTGGCCGGCAGCTACTACGTGGAGGCCCTCACCGATCGTCTCGAACAGGAAGCCCAGGAGCTCATCAGCGAGATCGACGGTTTGGGCGGCGCGGTGGCGGCCCTGGAAAGCGGCTTCCAGCAGGAACTGATCGCCCAGGCAGCCTTCGAAAAGCAGCAGGCTGTGGAATCGGGCCGGCAGGTAATAGTGGGGGTTAACCGCTTCGAGCAGGAGGAGGACACAGACACAACCACGCAATCAATTGACCCACAGGTGGAGCAGGCCCAGCTGGAACGGCTGGCCCGCGTGAAGGCGGAGCGGGATTCGGAGGCGGTTGCGCGCAACCTGGCCGCCCTTACCCAAGTCGCCCGGGGCCAGGGCAATCTGCTGCCGCCGATCATCGATTGCGTCCGCGGTTACACCACCTTGGGGGAGATCTCCCAAGCATTAAAAGCTGTATTCGGCGAGTACCGGCCGCACTGATCTGGCATGTTGGACCTGGAGCGCATAGCCAAACTGCTCACCACCAGGGAACTGGGCCGCAGCATCTCCTATTACCCTTTCACTGAGTCCACTAACGATGATTTGTGGGAGCTGTTGGACCAGGGACTGGCGGAACAAGGTCACGTGGTTGTGACCGACGACCAGCGCTATGGGCGGGGACGAAAGGGCCGCCGCTGGTATTCCACGCCGGGCAAAAGTGTCCCCTTTTCGATTCTATTACTGCCCGAAATCGGTGTGACCAAGCTGGGGCTGATTTCCCTGGCGGCCGGTGTGGCCGTGGCGGACGGTCTGCGAAGTTTCGGAATACCGGCCGGCCTGAAATGGCCCAACGATGTGCTGGTGTCCCGCCGCAAATTGGGTGGCATATTGATTGAAAGCCGATTGGCTGATGAGGGGCCTATCGTAGTAGCCGGAGTGGGTGTGAATGTGAACGAGACCAGTGAAGATTTTCCCAAGGAGCTGCGGCCCACCGTGACCTCGGCTCTAATCGAAAAGGGTGAGGAGCTGGAGCGGGAACTGGTGTTGGCGCGGCTACTGGACCGGCTGGAGGAAATATTAGCAGGCGACCTGGCGGCAGTGCCACAGTTATGGCTGGAACGCTGTGAGCACCTGGGTCACAAAATAGGGTTCAATAATGAGGGGGAACAGTTGCAGGGGAAGTTCACCGGCGTGGATGACCAGGGCCACGGATTGGTTCAGCGGGGAAGGCGGACCTACGTGGTGACCGCCGGCGATCTGGAATGGCCCGAGGCCTGAAAACTTCCCTACGAGCGGGAAAGGAAGCACATGCTGCTGGCTATTGATATCGGTAATTCCAACACGGTATTGGCCCTTTTCGATGGCGATGAGTTGCTGGAAAGCTGGCGGCTGCACACCGATCAGACCCACACCATGGACGATTGGTGGATCGCGGTAAAGTTACTGGCGGACGACGCCCGGGTGGACCTGGCCGGCTTGAGCAACGTGATAATCGGATCGGTGGCGCCGGTAGTGGGCCGGGCCATGGGCCAGATGATCGAGCGCTACCTGGGGCTGCAGCCGCTATGGGTCAATGCCCGCCTGCCGTTGAACCTGGGGCTGGAGGTGAAGGACCCCGATTCGGTGGGAGCCGACCGGTTGTGCAACGTGGTGGCCGCCCGGCACCTGTACGGCGTGCCCGGGGTGACCGTTGACCTGGGCACCGCCACTACCTTCGATATCATCGATGAAAGGGGTTATTTCCTGGGTGGAGTCATCGCCCCCGGCATCGAGACCGGCGCCCGGAATCTGTTCGCCGGAGCCGCCCTGCTGTCAGCGGTGGAACTCAAAGCGCCAGGGACCGTCATCGGCAAGGACACCGCCACCAACCTCCAGGCCGGTATCGTCTACGGCGCGGTGGACCTGATCGACGGGATGCTGGCCCGCATTCAGGCCGAAACTGGCTGGGAGCAGATGACCAATGTGATCACCGGTGGTCTGGGAGGGCTGATTGTCGGCGAACTGGCCACCACCATCTCCTACGATCCCAACCTCACCGTCCAGGGGCTGCGGCTGATATATGAGTTGTGCAGCTGAGCCGCCGGTGGGGCCCGGCGATTACCCTTCAACAGAAAGGCCCGGTTGCCCTGCCTTAATTGCTCTGATTAGCAGTGGATTGCTATAGCTCCATATTGACTTTCTCATGCCCCATTCCGACCTTGCAGCAGCCCGGGAGCTTGGCGTAGCCCATGGGATCGGCCGGTTTGTCATTAGCGCTATAGCCTATTTCGGAGATCATCGTCTCGATGGCGGCCAGACTGGTCCTGGCGCTGTGGAAAGTAACGTGGGCCAGGTGGTTTTCAATATCCACCTCGACCTTATTGACTCCGTCCATAGCGCCTACGGCCGTCTCAATCCGGTTGGCGCATAAATTACATACCGCGGTGTTGATAGAGACGTCAGCCGTCTCGGCCTTAGTCTGACCGCAGCCCAGGGCCAGCAGCCCCACTAGTGCGGTTAGTCCCATCATCCTGGCAGCTTTTAATTTCATTATTATTCCCCTTGGCTTGGCATTGTTGACGGCCGCCGGTTTCAGTTGAAAGCCGACAGCCCGGTTAAATCTTCCCCCACGATCAGAGTGTGCATCTCGTGAGTACCTTCGTAAGTGTATACGCTCTCCAGATTCATGAGGTGCCGCATTACGGGATACTCGTCGATAATGCCATTGGCGCCCAGAAGTTCCCGGGCCAGCCGGGCACATTCCCGGGCCATCCAGACGTTATTGCGTTTGGCCAACGCCACCAGCTGATAGCGCAGCCGGTTCTGCTCTTTGAGCCGGCCCAGTTGTACGGCCAGTAGCTGCGCCTTGGTTATTTCGGTTACCATCCAGACCAGCTTCCGCTGGCTGAGCTGGAAGGCGGCGATCGGCTTGCCGAATTGGATCCTTTCCCCGGCGTACCGCAGAGCGGTTTCGTAACAGGCCATGGCGGCTCCTATAACTCCCCAGGCGACGCTGTAACGGGCCTGGGTCAGGCATTTCAAGGGCGCGGCAAGGCCGTGGGCGCCGGGCAGCCGGTTGGCCTCCGGCACCGGAACCTCGTCCAGCAGCAACTCCGAGGTGATCGAGGCCCGCAGAGAAAGCTTCCCTACCATTTTAGGGGCCGAGAAGCCGTTGAAACCGCGTTCCACGATGAAACCCTGAACTTCTCCCTGGTCGTCCCGAGCCCAGACAATAGCCAGGTGGGCGATAGTGCCGTTGGTGATCCACATCTTGGCGCCACTCAGCACCCAGCCGTCGGTGGTCCGGCTGGCCCGGGTGCGCATGGCCCCCGGGTCCGACCCCGCGTCAGGTTCGGTCAGCCCAAAACAACCGATGGCCTTCCCCGAAGCCAGGGCCGGCAGCCAGCGCCGTTTCTGTTCATCGCTGCCGAAGGCCCAGATGGGGTACATGACCAGAGAGGTTTGCACCGACACGAATGATCGCAGCGCCGAATCGCCCCTTTCCAGTTCCTGGTTGAGCAGGCCATAAGCCACCGCACCCAGCCCGGCGCCACCATATTCCTCCGGGTACACCGAGCCTAAATACCCCAGCTCGCCCAGCCGGGGGACTAATTCCTCCGGGAAGGTCTCATCGCGATGATGCTGGGTAATGACCGGTAGCACCTCGGCCTCGACGAAGTCCCGGGCAGTGTGCTGAACCAGGATTTCCTCCTCGGACAGCAGGCTTGAAATCATGCCGTAGTCCAGACCGCGCAAAATAGTATCCATGAATGGCATGCCTCTCTAATAGATATTTCCCGGTTCGGCCACCGGCAGGAATATGAAATTAACCCACCTTATCGGGCAGCGATGGAGAAAATTAAACCCGGCTCGAAAATAGAATTGCCATCCTACTTCGAAAAGGACTAATTTTGGATAAATATATCTCATTATCATGCTTTATTCCAAGTCAGCTGAATACGCTATACAGGCCATGATCTACCTCGCCGAGCACGAAGCTCGCGGCCTGGCCATGGTCAGCACCATTGCCGAGGCCTATGATATCCCCCGGCATTTCCTGGCCAAGCTGGTGCAGAGCATGACCCGCGCTCATCTCATCAAAAGCTTCCGCGGGCGCAACGGCGGTATCAAGCTGGCCCGGCCGGCCGATAAGATCAGCCTGCTCCAGGTGATCAATGCCATCGAGGGACCGCCCCCAGAGCAGGAAATGTGCGTGATAGGACTGGATATCTGCTCGGACCAGGTTGCCTGCCCGCTGCACAAGCAGTGGCGGCATATCAAGGATCTGGTGGAAGAAACTCTGCACAATCAGACTCTGGCCGATCTGGCCGTGGGAATGCGCCGTAAGAGGCTCGAACTGGCCAAAATGATCGGACCGGAGCACCTCGAAGCACTCAAGCTGCGGCGCTAGACCAGTTACATTTTAGCACGCAAGCGGCCCCAATCAATCATGGAAACCGCCTTCCATCCTCGAAAACGCGAACGTTCGGGGTCGGTGGAAGACTGAAAATATTATAAAAAGGTAGGCATGTCCTTTTTCCCATGTTAAATTTACTGTGCCCAGGCTACTGTTATTTGAAGATTGAGCCGGATCCGGATGGGGTGTGGGATAAGCGACTAGGCTATTTTCCTCCTTCTTCTCCTCCTCTCTCATCAGGGGATTTATTCCCCGATCCTTCGTGGTGGTTAAATAGATGGGCGGATTCCCAAGCCGTCTGATCAATGGTCCTTAGACCACCCCCGCTGGATCCCGGCCCAAATTTGCAGGTTCCTCCCGGGTCTGCCATAATTGATTCGCCGGGCATGGCCCTCTCCTCAAAGCTAAATGTTCTATTGCTATAAGAGACCTTGCCCGGTTTTTTTATGACACTTCCGCCGCTCTGAATTTTCCGCTATAAACATCCAAGACTTGAGCTGCTCCGTCAGTTGCCACTAGTCACCTAGCCAACAACCGGACCGCGACGTTTCAAGTTGGCGCGCTATGCACATCGCCAGCCGGAGGCGGGACTACCTGTCAAGTATTTAGGTGGCCTGATCGCTGAGGTTGAAGGTCTGGCGGTAGGCCGGGTCCCGGCGATACGCCCGGTCGAGCAGTTCACCCAGGTGGTCCACCGCCATGGGTATCCCTGCCGCTTGCAGCCCGGCCTGGAGTTGCATCTGGCAACCGGGATTGGTGGTCACCAGTTTCGTCGCTTTCAACAGGCGCAGCTGTTCTACCTTGAGCGCCAGCACCTTCCGCGACATTTGACCTTGAAGCAGGCTGTAAAGCCCGGCGCTGCCACAGCATTGATCGGCTTCCGGCAAGGTTTCCACCGTTTCGCAGGCCAGCGCCAGCAGCTGCTCGGGGGCCGACCGCACCCCCTGGGCATGGTACAGGTGGCAAGCCGCGTCGTAGGTGGTAATCTCAGGCAGTTTGTAACGCGGCGGCTCCAGGGGGTGTTCAGTCAGGAATACGCTCAGGTCCACTACCGGCGGCCCTTCGCCGTCAGGCCATAGCTTATCAGCCAGCTGGGCCCCACACCCGGCGGCGTTTACAATCACTGCCTGGGCTTCCATACCGGCCAGGGCGTCACGGTTCCGCTTTAGCAATTCCTCCGCCTCGCCCAGCAGCCCGGCGTGGGCGTGCAGCGCGCCGCAACAGCCCTGCCCGGGGGGGATCACCACCTCGAAGCCGTTCCAACGCAGCAGTCGCGTGGTGGCCGCGTGCACCGGCTGGTACCAGCGATCCATGACGCAACCGGTGAACAGGGCTACCCGGCCCTGGCGCAATCCCGCTGGATGGGCGGCCGGCAGTACCTGCTCCGTACGGCTTGTAAAGGGCAATCCTTTCAGTCGCGGCAAGCCTCGCAACTGCATGCGAATAACCTGGGGTAGCAGCGGGAACCGGACCAGCAGCCGGTCCAATCGGATCGTCTGGAGCAGTCGCAACCAGGCGGTGAGCAGGCGCAACGGTACCGGAGCAGTCACCGCCGCCAGCGCCCAGCGAATCCAAAGGGCCGGCCTCCGGATGGCCTTGGTTTTCTCCAGCAGGTGACCATAGCTCACCCCCGCCGGGCAGGCAGTCTGGCAGCCCAGGCAGCCCAGGCATAGATCCAGGTGGGTAAAAGCCGACGATTGGGGCACTTCACCCAGGTCCAGCGCCCGCATGAGGGCCAGCCGGCCCCGGGGGGAATCGGCTTCGACGCCGGTCACCAGGTAAGTGGGGCAGGCCGACAGGCACAGCCCGCAGTGGATGCATTCCTGCAACCGGCGGTAGTCGTCGCCCTCCAAGTAGGTATGGCTGGTCACCACAGTTGTTCCGGCCAGGGTCCGAAAATGGTGTCCGGATCGAGAATATTCTTCACCCGCTCGAAAACCGCCGCCACCCGCTCCCGGATACCTATAGCGCTGAGAATTTGAGCGCCTGCCAGCGTCAACGGTCGCACCGATCCGCCCCAGGCCCTGGTGGATAGCAGCGCCTCTCTAAGGCTTTTCTCGGCTGCCAGGGCCGCCGTCAGGCCCAGGACAACCGCTCCCGCCGAGGGGTAGCATTTTAAATCCACCTCAGCCGCTGCCAGGGCCGTCAGCAGATCCGGTACCTGTGATGGCAGCACCTGCAACAGTACATTGGGAGCGGCCGGATTGCTCATGTCCTCATTAGGTGGACGTTTCACCGAGCTGATCTCCATCCTCTTACCGGTTTTTGTCTCCCGGGCCCAATCAGCGACCCGTTTTTTAGAGGCCCGGGTGAAACCGTGCAGCTTCCATTGTTCCCCCCGCCTTTCAATCAGCACCGCCTCCCAGGGCAGGCCGGACTCGGCTAATTGCTCGCCCAGGCGGGAGCGGGTCCACAGCTCCAGTAAGGGGGCCGGTTCAGCCGCGCCACAGGTGATGACGGTCAAGTTGGCCGGTTGGGGCAAAAGCCTGAGCGAGAGTTCCAGCACCGGTCCCAGGCAGTGGCGGGCGCCAATGTAAAGTGGGGCCAACCGGTACCCGGCCACATTTTTTACCACCCTGGCGCCGGAAAATACCTGGCGGCCCTGGTCGTCCAGGGCGGTGATGCTCATGACCCAGTCCCGGGCCAGGCCGTGGCGGTGGCTAAGCCAGCTCAGGGACGCGTCCCGGGCCAGCAACTCCGCCAACGGTACCTCCGGCATAGTGGAGTCCAACGGCAGCCAGAGGTTTTCGGCCCGGGCGATCTCCTGGATCTGTCGCAGCGACAAACCGGTCTCCACGGTGAGCAGCATATCCGCCGGGTTGAACGCCGCCCGCTCCTGCAACTGCGATAAGTCCCAGTGATAGTCGGCCGCCGGGGCGCCTATACTCCAGCGCTCGGCCCGGGCCTGCCGGATCAGGTCGGCTGCGGCATCCCGGTTGGCAGGGCGCCGGACGGAGGCCTCGGCGGTCAGCGGGGTGTCGCTGGGCGCGGTCATATCCAGGTCCCGGGCGGTATGGGACTCGGCCGGCGAACTTCCCCACAGGTTGCGCCCAGGGGAAATATTTTGCCTGGGTTGAGCAGGTTGCGCTGATTGAAGCCGTTCCGCAGGCGCTGCATATGCCCCAGATCGCTGGCGGCATACATACTTTCCATCAGCTCCCGCTTCTCGATGCCGATGCCGTGTTCACCGGTGAGCGAGCCGCCCATTTCCAGGCAGGCCCACAGTATTTCCCGCGAGCAATCCAGCGCCCGTTCCAGATCGCCGGTTGCATCAGGGTCGAACAGGATCAGGGGGTGGATGTTGCCGTCCCCGGCGTGGCAGACATTGGCTACCCGCAGTCCATGATGTTCGCCACTGCGGTAGACTACCTCTAAAATATCGGTCAGCCGCGACCGGGGGACCACACCGTCATTGGTATAGTATCCGGGTGAGATCTTTCCCATGG
>JACZSB010000414.1 GCA_022574435.1 Fidelibacterota bacterium | reverse complement strand
GACGGGGCTGGACTTAATGCCACTGTAACTGATGGCGGACTGCACCGTGCTGAACGAAAACTCCAGTGCGAAGCGCAGTTGCACCCCGGCGGTATCGTGGGCCTCCGTGCTCAGGGTGACGTGGTAGGTGGTGTCGGAATAGCCGTCCTTCTGCGCCATCCGGTAGGTGACGCTGGATATCTTGCTGTAGGTGGTAATGGTAGCACCGCTGCCGACATCCCCGAGAGCGAATTCATCGTAGAAATAGCGCGGGGTGGGTTCGGGGGTATATTGGCCCCAATGAAAGGTGCCATCGGTGGGCGGATCGGTGGAAAAGGCCGCCTCCACGCTTTCGCGATCCATGTCCTGGGTGAACAGGATGGAGATGCTCAACCGCTGCCGCCGGCGGGAATAGACGATCTCGTCCATATCCTCCGGGTAGTGCTCCGCCACTAGGTCCGGGACGGTAGAGAGGTCCACATCGCCCAGGTAACTGGATCCGCCGCCATAGACCATCACATTTCTATGCCGGTAGGTGTGATAGCCGTCAGCAAGTATGGTTAGGTCGTAGTTGCCCAGCCGCAGGTCGTAGAACCCGAAATTACCGGTAAGTGGATCGATCTGAGTGGAGTCCACCGGCTCGACCTGGCTGACCACCACCCAGGCCCCGGCATCCTTTTGCTTCACCGTGCCGATGATATCGCCGTGAAACAGATCGTTCGTCAGGTCGATGTCCGATCCCTGGTAGATTGTCTTCTGGCAGTTTAGTGTAAGGGCGGTCAACAGTATCACGCCGGTTGGTTTAAATGTACGCCAATTCATGGTGCACCTCCTAGGTAAGATGGCTCGGTGGGCTGGTTCAGGTACGTAGCGGGTCATCAAAAAGCCCCTTCAGAAGTTTGGGCGTTTTCTGCGGGAACGAAAAAACAATCTAAAGGCTGTTTCCCCGTTTCACAAGGGATTTCGGATTTATGCAACACAGATACCCTGCATGTAGATAAGCGAAATGCGAACTGATGTATGCTGCTCAACCGGCGGAATGGTTCTAATCCCGATGGTCTGTACCGGGATCATTCCCGGTAGGATCAAGAGGACAGTGATGGACGCAAGTGACCTGAATGGCATAACTATACCTAACGCTTATGTGGTCACTCCGAATGGTGCAAATGGCATGCCGGTTAGCATTGTTGGTGGGATCGGTGGTAGTGTGGTATCGAGTTGCCCGATGTGAAGTAACCGGAAAGGGCGAACGGCGCATGACAGCTCAAGCCGGCAATCTAGCCCGTCTGACCATCAGATTTTTGAAGGTCGTATCAGAAATCTGATGGGTGGAAAGCGGGGGTGCTATGAATCTGTCCAAGGCGGCTACCTTGTCATTGCCCGTCTTTTAGAGAGCACTCACCCCCTTTACGCCCCCGCCAGCGGCGGGATCATAACGAGACTGCTCTAGCGCTTGCCTTAACAGCAGCATCTTGATCGACTTGGTACTCTCCGGGGCCACTAACCGGGCTAGGTAAATACCGGAAGGCGCCACCCGGCCAGTGGTTGTGCGACCGTTCCATACGGCCTGATGGTATCCAACCTCTTGAGGGCCATCAAACAACCTAGCTACCTCCCGGCCCAGCAGGTCGTACACGACCAGCCGCACCTGGGCATCCAGCGCTACGGTATAATTGATGGTGGTGACGGTTGTGGTAGGATTGAAGGGATTAGGGTAACTACGACCCAGGGTGAGGGCCGTGGGCGGAGCGATCGGTTCATTTAAGATGCCAGGCTCGGGCGGCTCCAGGCGTTGGTCCGTGTAGATGTGAAACTCACCGGGCCGTAGGTCGATTAATGTGTCGGGGGCGGCCACCAGCAGGGAGTCGCCGGGGAAGAAGTCATACCAGGTACCGGTGGCAGGGAAATCAGGAGCTATTGACTGGGCAGTTACGCCGAAGTTGCCGATGATAATCACGCTCATGCTCTCGCCGGATAGCTGCATGCGCTTCAGTCCCGAGCTGCGGCCCAGATCCAGCGCTACCTGTGTTTCGGAGCTGCCGAAGACAGCGTTCTCCCGGCGCAGGCGCAGCAGGGCGGCCATGGTCAGGTAAAGATTATAGCGTCCCTGGTCCTGCAGGTAATCCCAACGCACCGGCTTTTCTCCCAAGCGGCCATCATAATCGATGGAATAGTCGTACCCCAGCTCACCGAATTGCCAAAGCATTTTGGGCCCGGGCAAGGTCAGGAAAAAGGCCGCCGCAAGTTTGATACGGTTCAAGGCAGTGCCCAGAGCCTTGATGCTGTAATTGCCGCTGGCGTTCCCCCAGGTCAGGTTCTTGTACATCAGCCGTTCTTCATCGTGGCTTTCCATGTATGTCACCAGGTGGGGCGCAGTCCAACCCCGGGTGCCGTAATACCCCCAGGAGAAATCGGACTTGCCGTCCTCATGCCAGCCCATGGTGGCCTCATTGTAATTGTAGTTCGAGTTGCCCCACAGCAGCATACCGTAGTCGGCCAGCACGAACTCCTCGGCATTATCGGCGAAGTGCTCCAGGATGACGTAGGCGCTGCTATCCACCTCCCAGAGCTGGTCGGCCATCCGCTTGAGGATGGCGATGCGGGCCGGGTCGTAGTCGCCGCCCCAGGGGTCGCTCGCGGAGTGGTAGGTGTTGCTGAATCCCTTGG